>CALDZL010000080.1 GCA_937944295.1 uncultured Sphingorhabdus sp. | reverse complement strand
GAAGAAAATGACGATGTGATCATTGTCAATAGCTGCGCTGTTACCAATGAGGCTGTTCGCCAAACCCGTCAAGCCGTTCGCCGCGCAAAACGTGATAATCCATCAGCAAAATTAGTGGTGACGGGATGCGCCGCGCAAGTTGACCCCGCAATGTTTGCCAATATGCCCGAAGTCTCGAAAGTTATTGGCAATAGTGAGAAACAGCATCTCCATAATTTTCTTCTGAATGATAGCAATATTATCGTCAGCGATATTATGCAGGTAAAGCAAACCGCCCCGCAATTGGTTTCTACTTTTTCTGGTAAATCCCGCGCATTTGTTGAAGTGCAAAATGGGTGCGATCATAGATGTACATTTTGCATAATCCCTTATGGTCGCGGTAACAGCCGCAGTGTACCCAGCGGCAAAGTCGTCGATCATATCAAAAAATTGGTCGACGAAGGTTTTCAAGAAATTGTCCTAACAGGCGTCGATGTAACTAGCTATGGCCCTGATCTGCCCGGAGATAATAATTTAGGACAATTGCTCGAACGCATCCTAAAACATGTACCTATGCTGCGCCGTTTGCGTATGTCATCGATTGATGGCGTAGAAATTGACGAGCGCATGTTCGATATATTGAGTAGCGAGAAACGGGTGATGCCGCATATTCATCTCTCGCTGCAATCGGGCGATAATATGATATTAAAACGCATGAAACGTCGCCACAGCCGCGAAGACGCCATAGATTTGGTACAGCGGCTTAAATCAAAACGCCCTGAAATTGCTATTGGAGCAGATATTATTGCAGGATTTCCGACCGAAGATGAAGCTATGTTTGATAATAGCAGAGCACTAATCTCAGAATGCAAAATCGTGCATGGGCATATTTTTCCTTTCTCTCCGAGAAAAGGCACACCTGCTGCGCAAATGCCGCAAGTCGATAAGCAGGTGATAAAAGAAAGAGCAAAGATATTACGACAAGATTGCAGGGATATAGCTGATAAATGGCGCACGTCGCTTATCGAATCATCACAAAAAATATTGATTGAAAAAGGCGGAATATCTGGTCACGCTGAAAATTTTGCTTATACAAAACTCAAAGATCAAAAACCTAATAGCCCTATAGCATCAAATATCGAAGGCAATATTGTCGATGTCAAAATTATCGGGCTTGAAGGCGATAACCTATTGGCGGAAATGCTATAATGAGCGAAGACGAAGAAAGATATGATCCAAGATATGAAATCAAAGAAAGCTGGAGAAGCAAACTTTTTGGCGGTTTAAAGAAAAGTTCGACCAAATTATCGGGTAATATTACGGGCTTAGTTGGAAAAGCGAAATTAGACGACACAGTGCTTGATGATATTGAAGAGGCGTTGATTGTGTCTGATCTTGGCCCTGAAACGGCAATGCAAATCCGCGATAAAATAGCCCGCGAGAGATTCGAGAAGAATTTGGACGATGATGGTATAAGAAATATCATCAAAAATGAAATCACCGATATATTATCCCCCATTGCCAAGCCTATTGCAATTGATGCCTTTCCGCGCCCGCATGTTATATTGGTTATCGGTGTCAATGGCGTTGGCAAAACCACTACGATTGCAAAACTAGCCAATCTTTTCCTAGACGAGGATTATGGTGTGATGCTTGCTGCGGGTGATACATTTAGGGCAGCCGCTATTGGCCAATTACAAGAATGGGCGCGGCGATTGGGTGTACCTATTGTATCGGGCAAACAAGGCGGTGATGCTGCGGGTATTGTTTTTGATGCTGTTCAGCAAGCCACCCAAGAAGGCATTGATATCTTGATCGTTGACACCGCTGGACGCCTACAAAATCGCAGCGAATTAATGGATGAACTCGCCAAAATTAAACGGGTATTGGGGCGTATTAACCCTGCATCTCCACATGATATTCTGTTGGTATTGGATGCTACAACGGGTCAAAACGCACTTTCACAAATTGAAACTTTCAGGGAAATTGCGGGCGTAACGGGCTTAGTCATGACCAAATTAGACGGTAGCGCGCGCGGCGGAATATTGGTCGCCGCAGCCAAACAATTTGGATTGCCCGTTCATGCCATTGGTGTTGGCGAGACGATTGATGATTTTCGTCCTTTTGAGGCCGAAGATTTTGCCAAAGCCCTCTCAGGAGCCGATGATTAATGTCTGATAAAATTGATAATAAAGAAGCAAAGCCCAAAAATGGTTTTTTAAACTTCATGCTCGACTTTGGGCCATTATTGCTATTTTTTGGTGCCTTTAAATATTTTAGTAGCGATGATGATCCTTTACGCGGCCCACTCTCAGCCACAGCCATATTCATGGTTGCCATCATCATTGCAATGATAGTGGCTAAGGTGAAATTGGGGAAAATATCACCGATGATGTGGCTTTCTTCTGTGCTTGTCATTGGTTTTGGGGCCTTAACATTATATTTTAATGACCCCAGGTTTTTACAAATAAAACCTACGATTATTTATAGCTTTTTTGCACTGCTTCTTTTGGGCGGATATCTACGCAAAAAACCTATGCTAAAATATGTATTTGAGCAGGCCTTTGAAGGCGTTAATGCCGAAGGTTGGCTCAAATTATCGCGCAATTGGGGGATATTCTTTATGGCGATGGCCATTGCCAATGAACTTATTTGGCGGAACTTTTCTTTTGATGCTTGGACAACCATTAAAGTATTCGGTTTTACAGCTATAAGCTTTATATTTACGCTTGCAAATATTCCAATGTTGTTAAAGCATGGACTGAACCTAGGGATTGAAGAAGAAGAAGAAAAAAAGCCTTAATTCATCATTCTAATTCTAATATTACAGCATCAACGGCAAGACTCTCGCCTTGTTCAGCATTGATAGACTTTACTGTCCCAGCTTTTTCAGCGCGTAATATATTCTCCATTTTCATCGCTTCAATAGTTGCAAGCGGCTGTCCAGCCTCAACCTTATCCCCCTCGCCCACATGCAGCGCAGTAATCAAGCCTGGCATAGGGCATATCAAATATTTTGAGAGGTCAGGCGGTATTTTTTCAATCATATGCTCTTCGAGGGCCGCAATATGTGCTGGAATACAAAGCGCCTCATGCTTAGCACCACGCGTTGTGAAATGCCATTTCACGCCTTTACGTGCAATTTGAACGCTAAGATCACCAGCATCGCCGCTGGTGAGGGCTAATCTATTACCAACTTCCCAATCCCATGTTCCCATGATATCATGGCCATCAACTTCAGCGCCGCCCGTCTTGAGCAGCACATCATAGCGCCGCTCTCCAATTTTCACCATCCAAGCAGACGAAGGATGCGGCAATTGACCTATTTGTCCTGATATTTTGCGATTGCGCACTTGCTGGGTAAACTCTGCCCCAGCAAATAAGGCTGCTAAATGGCGCATATGCTCATCGCTCGATGGCGAGCCTTGAAACCCATCGGGATATTCTTCGGCAATAAAGCCCGTGGTTATATCACCCGATTGAAAGCGCGGATGTTGCATTAATGCTGATAGAAAATCGATATTATGATTAAGACCATCTATTTCAAATTCATCCAAAGCCATGATTTGCTTATCGATCGCGTCTTGGCGGGTTTCTCCATGGGTAATGAGTTTAGCAATCATAGGATCATAATGGATGCTGACTTCACCGCCTTCGCGCACACCATCATCGACGCGAACGCTTTCGGATTTTGCGGGCGGATTATAGCGCGACAAACGCCCAATAGACGGTAAAAACCCGCGATAGGGGTCTTCGGCATAAATGCGGTTTTCAATCGACCATCCCATAATCGAAACATCATCTTGGCGCATGGTAAGTTTCTCGCCATAGGCCACGCGGATCATTTGCTCGACCAAA
>CALDZL010000079.1 GCA_937944295.1 uncultured Sphingorhabdus sp. | reverse complement strand
ACTTGTCAGAGTCATTCGTCATATGAAACATGGTGCTATATTTCACAGGCCATGATTTCACTGGTTCATCATCCGAACGATCTACCAAAACAGGTATTCTTGAATAAATATCCGTTGTTAATTGTGCATCACGGCGCGATCGGAATATTGGGGCTGTACCTGTATTAGGATTGACGCTAGCAAAATCTTCTGACGTTAGTGTGAAACAACGATTATCATCCTTAAGTTCGTCTATTGAATGCAGGTAGAATGCGCATTTTGCATCCGCATTTGTTTTGGAAGGACTGGCAACAAAGATGCAAAATTTGAAGGATGCATGAACATCGGGAAAGAAGACTTTTTTATTCTCAAAATCATAAAGCGCTTTCAATCTGCCTTGCGTTGCAACACCTTTAAAGAAAGTGGATGCTGTTTTATCAGAAGCGATGCCCGACGGCGTAAGCAATCCCACCATGCCATCGCGCTTAACCAGATGCATGGCACGTTCTACAAACAGTGAATACAGATTGATATCGCCACCAGAAAGCAAAGGATAATCACCCGATGTTCTTGCTATGCGTGTGCCATCTGCGGCGCGTTGAGAAGCTTTTGCATAATCCAATGCCAGCGGGTCATTATCAGCTTCCAGTTGCTTAATCATTTTGCCACGTTTTGCAGCCGTGCTAGCAAGCGCAATGTCTGGTTTTCGTGCTGCAAACCATTCTACTTGTTGTAGCTTCATCCTATCCCAAGGCGGATTGCCAATCACACCATCAAAACCACCTTGCAGTTCATCAGCTTCCCAGTCGTTCCAAACGCCGGGAAATGCAACTTGCCAATTAAAGAAATTTTCTTCTTTTATAAGTTCCAGAATTTGCGCATGAATAATCTCGAAACGTTCAAATTTCTCATCACTGGAAAGCTTACCTTGTATTTGATTGCCATCGGCTTTTCTCCCAGCAGGTTTTGGTTTTGTGCGGCTTCTCGCAATCGCTATAGGCTCGCCATATTCGCCATCAAAGAAGGCTTGCATGACGGCTTTGTTTTCTTTGCCTTTAAGGCCAAGCCAAGATAATCCATGGATATAACTTAACAATGTATTCAAGGGTGCCGTAGCTGCCGTTAAGCCATCAAAATATCTTGCTGAACTTTTTGCGTCTTTGATTTCTGCATCCGGCAAGTTTTCTATATCTTGCATGATTGCTGCTGTACCAATCGCTTCTTTAATCGGCTCATGCATGAGTAGAGGGCTGCCATAGGTATTTGCCGCTTCAATGCCCTTGTTAACCCACGAGCCAAACAAGCTATCTCCACAACGCAAATGGTGGTCTAAGAATGATAATGGCGCACCCACTGTAAAAGAGTGAAGCCATAGGGCTACCTTGGCAAGTTCAACAGCCATGACGTTTTTATCAACGCCGTAGACGCATCGTTTCAAGACCATGCGGCGGATGATGTGGCGGTCATCCAATTGTTCTTCATCAACAACCCAATTACCATCTTCTGCGTTACCTATGATCGTTTCGCGAATTTCTTCAATACGCTGGGAAAGGGGTGAAATGTATTCATCCGTCCATTCAACAATCGTTTCAGCTTCTGCCATCGCATTTATGACTTGGTCTGTAAGGTAATCGACAAGACTAACTAAAAAATGCCCCGACCCCATCGCAGGGTCGCAGATTTTTAAATCCAGTAATGCAAGTGCTGGATCATGCTTCTTTAGCTTGATGAGGCGCTTGCGATCTTCTTCATTTGATGCGGCTATCTTTTCGTTTTCTTGAATGAAGTTTTCAAGTTTACGATCTACAAGCGGCTCAAGCGTTTCTTCAATAATCAGGTTCACAAGATCATCTGGTGTATAATAACTGCCAGACCCTTTTCGCGCAAAAATATTAGGCCGAATTTGAACAACATCATCTTCGCGAATGACTTCATGCTCTAAGAGCCGTTCATAAATTGAACCTAGTTGTTGAACTGTAAGGTCACGGTAATTGATGTATTTGCGCTCCCCTTCATTTTGAATGAAAGAAAGCTTGTCGATAACATCAGACATCACGCTATCTGGTAGCCGAACCGTTGTTAGAATTGGCGTTCGCTTTTCATCAAACAAACCACCATTATAAGGCGGCAATCCAATAGAAGCGTCACCCTTATCGATTGCTCTACATAAGTCATCTAGTATAGACCAATAACGCGCCGCCGTTGTTGAGAACGTATCATTTCTATCTTTACGTTCTCCAACATCTTGGCGCACTCGTTTGCGTAAGCCGTAATCATCATAGCGATCATCATTGACTGGCAAGAGGTCACGGTCTTCGGCATAAAGAATGAACAAAAGCCGATAAAGCAGAATAAGTGCTGCTTCGCGAACGTCTTGCAAATCTTCTTTAGGGGCATGGTCTGCAATGGAACGCACGATTAACGGGAAGACTTGATTGAAAACAAGATTGGAAAGATCATTTGCAACGCGTTCTTCATAAACCTTACCAGCTTCAAGCGCACGTTCATGAAATGTGCGTTGGTC
>CALDZL010000078.1 GCA_937944295.1 uncultured Sphingorhabdus sp. | reverse complement strand
AATGCATAGATAGGGCACATATGTTTCCTATCCATAACCTCCATTTTCAAACATATCTTTGGTAACCATGCCTCAAATATATCTGCCTTTGTAGATTGAAAGGAGCATGTAAATGGATGGTGATGAATTTAATAAAGCGGCCAAGAATGGAGCGCAGCCTTGCGCTTCTGATTATATGGACATGCTGGACGATGATTTATCTGAAGAACAGAAATTAGAGCTATTAGAAACACTCTTTAATATCATGAAGTCTTTCGTCATGATGGGATATGGTATGGAAGCTGTGGATAGATTGGTCCATGAATTTCAAAAATGTAATGAAGATGACCTTCATCTGCTAGAATCGGGCCATAAAGCCAATATATATAAGGAGCATGACCATGAATAAAGTTCAATATGCGCTCATTTATTGCCGCGTGTCATCAAAACGCCAGACTATTGATGGTAGTGGTTTAGATTCACAAGAGCATCGCTGTCGCCAATATGCGCAAGGTAAAGGCTATGAAGTCTTAGAAGTGTTTCCTGACGATGTGTCGGGCGGCGGTGACTTTATGAAACGTCCTGGCATGGTAAAGCTTTTAAATTTCTTATCGCAGCATCCTGATGAGAATATGGTTGTTATATTTGATGATTTAAAACGCTTTGCACGCGATACCATCTTTCACTTCAAACTTAAGAAGACCTTGGCGCAATATAATGCATTGCCAGAATGTCTAAACTTTCGCTTTGAAGATACGCCAGAGGGTGAATTTGTTGAAACCGTCTTTGCAGCACAAGGCCAATTGGAGCGATTGCAGAATAGACGCCAAACCGTTCAAAAAATGAAAGCCAGATTGGAACAAGGCTATTGGGTATTTCATGCGCCTGTTGGTTATGCTTACAAGAAAACCGCCGAGCACGGTAAATTACTGGTGCGCAATGAACCACTAGCAACTATCGTGCAAGAAGCCCTTGAAGGTTATGCTGCTGGTCGCCTTCAAACTCAGGCCGATGTGAAGCGTTTTTTAGAAGGTTATCCTAACTATCCTAGGGACAGATATGGTGAAGTACGCTATCAACGTGTGACCGATGTTCTTACCAGACTTGTTTATACAGGCCGCATTCAAAATGAAGAATGGGATATACCCATGCGTAAAGGCAAGCATGAAGGGCTTATCTCTTATGAGACATATCTCAAGATACAAGAGCGGCTTGTTGGCAAGCCATTGGTGAAAACACGCCCCGATGTAAAGGAAGATTTCCCTTTACGCGGTTTTGTGATGTGCGGTGATTGCGATCGGCCTTTAACGGCCTGCTGGTCGAGAGGTGGAAGCGGCAATAGACACGCTTATTATCTATGCCAATATAAGCATTGTGAAAGCAGAGGTAAGTCCATCCGCCGTGATGTGATGGAGCAAGAGTTTGAAGATATTCTTGCCTCATTAGAGCCAACAACGCAGCTTTTTGGCGTGGCGTCCAAGATGTTTAAAGACCTGTGGGACTATCAAGGTAAGCAATCGTTACAAATGGTGGAAGCTATGAAGAAGGAACTTCACAAGGTCGAAAAACAGATTGAGACATTACTTGATCGTATCATCAATGGGGATAGCTCCAATCTAATTACTACTTATGAAACCCGCCTGACCAAGCTAGAGAATCAAAAGCACATATTGGCTGAAAAATGCGCTAACAAGGGCAATTCTGGCAATAGCTATGAGGAGATGTTCGAACGCGCTATGACATTTCTTGCAAACCCGCATAGGATATGGGCTAAGGGCACATTTCAAGAGAAAAGAACAGTGCTGAAATTGACCTTTTTGGACAATTTGGCCTATAGCCGTAAAACAGGGTATCGAACGCCCAAAACTACTATACCTTTCAAGGCCTTAGATGACTTTTCTAACCTCAAAAGCAGAATGGTGCGCCCGACAGGACTCGAACCTGTTGCCTCAAGATTAGAAGTCTCGCGCTCTATCCAGATGAGCTACGGGCGCACTCACATCCACATAACCAGTTTGCATGGCTCTGCAAAGTAGCTAATGCGATATTATGAAAAAAATATCAGAATCGCCTATCAATAGCGCAACACCAAGTGCGCAACTATATTATTATGACTATGTAATGGCCGCATTTGTAACCATATTATTGCTTTCCAATGTTTTGGGCGCGGCAAAACAGACTTACATAACCTTATTTGATGAGAGCTATATCTATGGAGCAGGGATATTATTTTTCCCGATTGGTTATGTCATTGGCGATATATTGACTGAGGTATATGGCTATGCGCGGGCGAGGCGGGTGATATGGGTTGGTTTTGCGGCCCTTATATTCATGGCCTTTATGAGCTGGGTCGTTGTGACATTACCGCCTGCTGATGGTTGGACTGGGCAAGCCGCCTATAAGGAAGTTTTTGGTCAAGTCCCGCGTATTGTTTTTGCTTCTATAACTGCGTTTTGGGCTGGGGAATTTGTGAATAGTTATGTCATGGCGCGCATGAAAATATGGACTGAAGGTAAGCATTTATGGTCGCGTACCATTGGCTCTACATTTGCAGGGCAGGGCGTAGATAGTTTGATCTTTTATCCGCTCGCCTTTTTTGGCAAATGGGAAATGCAAACTATTTGCATCGTTATGATAACCAATTGGTTATTAAAATTGGGATGGGAGATTTTGTTAACACCTTTGACCTATAAGGCAGTGTCATTCTTAAAAGCGCGCGAGCATATTGACGTTTTTGACCATGATACCAATTTCACACCGTTTCAGACCAAGATATAGGGTGAGTTTATAATATGTTTCATGATTTTAAAAGATTCATTATCGAGCTGACCCTATTGTCTAGGGATGCGATGCATGTCCATGTTGGAATGGCTATTTTCCTATTAATATGGCTATTATGGCGATGGCGCGGCGCGCGTTTTGTCGCTTGGCTCGGTGCTTTATTAGCGGCGATAACCGGAGAATGGCTAGATCACCAAGCGATAGCCTATCATATTACTGGTCCAGTTTGGATTGAGCATTGGAAAGATATGTTTAGCACAATGTTGTGGCCTACAATATTGACCTTATTTATTGGTTTTCTACCCTATGTTAGTCGCAAGAAAAAAGAAGCAGAGCAGTGGAGTATTCATGCAAAGAAAAATTAACTCATGCCAATTTTTTGATGAGTGCATGGAATAATTTTTGCCCATCAATGCCGCCATGTTTGACATCAATGGCGCGCTCTGGATGGGGCATCATTCCTAATATATTGCCATTCTCATTAGTAATTCCAGCAATATCGTCTTGTGATCCATTAACATCTTCAAAATATCGGAAGGCAATTCGATTATTATCTTCTAATGTTTTGATGGTCGCTTCATCCGCAAAATAATTACCATCATGGTGCGCAACAGGGATTGAAATAGTCTCACCATCAGCATAGCATTTGGTAAACATAGTGTCATTATTAACACGCAATTGAACATCGCGGCATATGAAATTTTGGCTTGCATTGCGCATTAAAGCGCCTGGTAATAGTCCGCTCTCGGTTAAAATTTGAAATCCGTTGCAAACTCCAAGGGTGGGAACACCGCGATTAGCCGCTTTGATAATGGCTTTCATAACGGGTGACCGCGCCGCCATTGCACCTGAACGAAGATAATCCCCATAAGAAAAACCACCAGGGATAGCGATAAACTCTATGTCCTCGGGTAAGTCAGCATCTCCATGCCAATGCACTATAGTATCAGCACCCATGATATGTTCGAGCGCCACTTTCATATCGCGATCACAATTAGAGCCTGGAAATTGAATGACGGCAGCTTTCATGATTAATGCTTTCTATGCCCAAATTTCGATGATGGTAATGGATTAATTACGTTCTATTTCAAAATCTTCAATGACGGTATTGGCGAGTAATTTTCTGCACATATCTTGCACATTTTCATCGCTAATATTTTCATCGGTATCTAATTCGATTAACCTGCCAGCACGCACATCATTGATTCCTCTAAAACCTAGTCCCTCTAGGGCATGGTGGATGGCTTTTCCTTGGGGATCAAGCACGCCATTTTTCAAAGTCACAAATACTTTAATTTTCATAGAATCTATCGCCCCACACACTTGTTTATGTTTGGCGAATATAACAGCGCCCATTGTCATTCAAGATATATTCTTTAGTCTTTTTCGCTTTGTAAGGTAAAGCCTTCTGGAATAGAGCGAAATGTAAATGAACTGCGCGTTAAATATTTCTTAGCAGCGTTCCAAATATCTTCACGTGTGATAGAACGATAGGTTTTTTCATTGATGAGAAACCTATCCAGCCAAATTTTTTCGCTTTGCGCAGTATCAACAATACTTACCCATGTACCGTTACGAAGGCGCCAGTCTTTATAACTCTCAAATTGAGGTTTGCGCGCGCGTTCAAAAATATCTTGCTCAGGCATATTGGCAATCACATCTGCGACGACGCCCTCGACAGTTTGTTCGATCAAATCTAATTTTTCAATATCCCCCGATGTACCAATAGAAAAACTACCGCGCCCTTTATAAATGCTGCTCATGGAAGATCTAACGCTCGAGCTATAGGTGGCGCCTAATTTTTCGCGTAATTCTTCGGTGAGGTTTAAACTGATAATATCAGCCAGTAATTCCATCGTAAGTTCAAGTTTAAAATCGCTATCATCATCCGTACTCCAAACCCGCTGCCAAGCGAGCTGATCGGGCTCGCCTTTGTGTTTTATAGTATAGGTGCCATATTGAGTTGAGTAGTTGGCGACCCTCTGTTCGTCATAGGCCATTATATTTGTTTGGCGCATTGGCATCGCTCCAAATGTTTTTGCTATAACATTTATTGCCTCGTCTTCAGATATATCGCCTACTATTCCGATTTCTAATGCATTGCTTTGTAGTGCATTACCCAGCGCATTGCGCACTGTATCAAAATTTAATTCGTCCCATTCTTCGCGTTCTGGAAATATAAAACGGGGGTCATGATCATTTAATATTTTGCTGCTCTCTATGGATAAAGCGCGTCCAGGCGTGGAATCTAAGCTTTTATATATTTCATCCAATGGGCGTCTGAACAGACGAATGGCTTCTTCGCGATACCCTGGATCGGTTGTATAGGCCGCCAGCAATTGCATCTGTAGCAATAAATCTTTTGGTGCAACGGCTCCATAATTTCCAAAATAAGTAGTCGATACACCAATACCAGGAGATGCCGTCGTACCCAAGATGACAGACCGTAATTCATCAATGTCATGTTTGCCAAGCGCAGCCGTCGTTATCGTTCGATTGATAAATTGTGTTAATATGCTATTTTTAGGTCCTAATTGGAATGAACCACCTGCAATGCGAAAAGAATAGCGAACGCGGTTATCTTCAAAATCTGTCGATTTGATATTAAGTTTTACGCCATTTTCAAAACTCACTGTACGAATATCAAGATCATCTATTCTGCTATCACTTGTAATTTTACCTGCTTTCCCAAAATCTGTATATGCGAAAACAACCTCTTTCTTTTCATCAATGGGATCGGCAGGTTCGGATAGACTTTTCTTGAATGATGATATTAGATTAGCCTTTATTTCCTCAATCTTTATTCTGTCAGTTTCGCGTAATTCTGTCTTTTCACTCTCATTGGTATCTATATCAAATTTAGCCTCAGTAATAACAGCTGCATCACTATTGGTCTCAATATTTTGTGCATGGATATTTTTAGTGGTATGAAAAAATAGAGGTTCATTAAGCTGGCTAAACCAGTGATGAAACTCGCGGTGGATGGCATCGGGCGTCAAAAAAGGCTTTACTTGCAGCCATGTTTGCAAGCTTTGATGACTGTCATTGATAACATTCTCGGTTTGGCTTGATAAAGCAGCTGCATATCCAAAGCTTTGGCGTGTGGCTTCGGATTTAATGGCATTGCGTCTTTGATTATCCAATGCTTTAATGATCTCATCAACTTCATTTTTTTGAAATCCATAAGCAAGCGCACTGTTAATATGCTTTTGAATGAAGGGTATCATTGCATTGCGGCTTCCATCTTTACCCGATACACCATAGCCAATGCTTGCATATTGATCGCATAGGTTGAGAGAAAAATTTAAATTTGCTCTTAAAATTGGTGTATCTTCGCCGCGTAATTGTTTGTTAATGCGGTTAGAAATGATTGCATTGGCAATTGTCATCTTGGATGAAAGAATGCTGCGCGCTATGCCTTCGCTTCTTTTATGATCTTTCAAAAATTGATTGGCGCTCAATGTTTCACCAATCTTAGGGTGTGAGAAAATAGCGGCCTCAGATTTTCGCTTTATATTCACTTGGCAACTATCAAATTCACCCAGTGATCGGCTCTCGCCTCGCCAAGAGGAGAATTTTTCAACGATCATTTTTTCGATTTTTACAGGATCAACGGGACCTACGACGACTAATTTTGTGCGATCAGGGGTGTAATAGCGTTTATAAAGGATTTTCATTCGCTTAGCAGGCGCATTTTTTAATATCTCTTCGCTACCTATAGGATTGCGCGTCTCATAAAAAGTATCGGGGTAAAATAATTCTACCGAGGCTCTACTGCTTCTCGCTTGGAAATTTTCTCTGACACGCTTTTCTTCTAATATAATTCCGCGTTCTCGGTCTACGGCTTCTGGGTTAAACAATATTTCACTGGCCGTTTCGCGCATGAGAAAGAGCGATTGATCCAATGTTTCAGGATCAAGATTGGGAATATTGAGCGTATATTGGGTTTGCGTATAGCCTGTCGATGCATTGGTATCAGCCCCGAATGAGAGGCCCAATCGTTCCAATATTTTTATCATCTCGCCTTCTGGAACATTGGTAGTCCCGTTAAAAGCCATATGTTCGATAAAATGGGCTAAGCCGAGTTCATTATTGGCTTCAGCTGCAGAACCAAAATCAATTGCCATGCGTAATAATATTTGATTTTGAGGGCGATTATTGGGTTTAATGGCATAAGTAAGGCCATTGTCTAATTTTCCATAAATAATGCTATTATCGGGCGTATATTCAGACTTTTCACTATTCCATGCGGCTGTGCGTGTTGCTCCATCTGGAGCTTGTAATGCGTGGGCATTGAGAGGAATTGATATGAGAGCGAATATGCCAAATAAGCGGCTTAACAAAAGTTTTTTCATAGACGCTATGAACTATGTTTTTATTATAACTTCAAGTCATAAAATTATATTTATTTGTTTACATTATGAACATAGCTTTGTAACGAATGATTGCTTCTTAGACGCTTGTTTTTCATTATATTACTAAATTTTTGATTATATATTATCAGCTTATTTGCCTTTTTTGGCACGGTGATGTTCCATATCTAGCACTTCGGCATCATTTTCTTCTGGCAATAGCCCTAAACGCCTAGCAACCTCTTGATAGGCTTCTTCTTCGCCGCCTAAATCTCTACGAAAGCGGTCTTTATCAAGCTTTTTATTGGTCTCTATATCCCACAAACGGCACCCATCGGGGCTGATTTCATCGGCCAAAATGATGCGTGAAAAATCACCATCGAATAAGCGACCAAATTCTAATTTAAAGTCTATCAACCTAATTCCAATAGCGGAAAACATGCCGCACATAAAATCATTGATGCGCAAAGCCATCGCTGAAATGTCCTGCATTTCATCTTGTGACGCATAGTTGAAGCAGGCGATATGTTCTTCTGCGATTAGAGGATCGCCCAAAGCGTCGTCCTTGTAACAATATTCGAGCAAAGTATGCGGCAGGGTGGTGCCTTCTTCAATGCCTAGTCTTTTGGTCAATGAGCCCGCTGCAACATTACGAACTATGACTTCAATCGGAACAATTTCTACCTGTTTTACAAGCTGTTCCCGCATATTAAGACGGCGTACAAAATGTGTTGGAATGCCAATATGTGAAAGACGGGTGAAAACATGTTCTGAAATGCGGTTATTGATGACGCCTTTGCCATTGATCGTGCCTTTTTTTTCAGCATTAAAGGCTGTTGCATCATCTTTGAAATATTGGATGATCGTTCCTGGCTCTGGGCCTTCGTATAAAATCTTGGCTTTGCCTTCGTATATTTTGCGGCGGTTCATGGTATTCCAATCATTGTAACATCCCATGCATTGGAACCTGGTAGAGACTCAATGCTAAATAGACTGTTCGTTTAGGGGATATTGATTGTTTGCGCAAACATTGTTGGGCTGAAGTTTTGGTGCATTACTCTAACAATGCTAACTAAACCCATTTTATGCACAAATTAACAGTGGATAAGATGCGGATAAAACGCATCAAATCGGCTAGATAAATATTTTTTCTATTCACCGTTTAATGGCAATGCTAATCGGTAAATTATGAATGATATAACTGAACGCACTGATACACCCTCTGACGATCCCTTTGATCAAATCGTAGATGCTCCTTTTGATGCAGCACTTTCAGAACGCTATCTCATCTATGCAATGTCGACGATTACAGCGCGGTCTTTACCCGATTTGCGAGATGGTCTTAAACCCGTGCATCGGAGATTACTCTGGGCGATGCGTTTGCTGAAATTAGACCCTGCTTCGGGTTATAAAAAATGTGCGCGGGTGGTTGGTGATGTTATCGGTAAATATCATCCGCATGGTGACCAATCTGTTTATGATGCGATGGTGCGTTTGGCACAGAGCTTTTCATTGCGTTATCCATTGGTGGACGGGCAGGGCAATTTTGGTAATATTGATGGTGATAATGCAGCCGCCTATCGTTACACCGAGGCACGGCTGACCAAAACGGCCATAGAATTAATGGCAGGTCTTGATCAAAATGGTGCTGATCTTAAACCCACATATAATGATGAGGACGAAGAACCTGAGGTTATGCCAGGCTTGTTGCCTAATCTATTGGCCAATGGAGCATCGGGTATTGCCGTAGGGATGGCATCCAATATTCCATCGCATAATGTTGCGGAAATATTAGATGCTGCGACATTATTGATTGAGAATCCATCCGCCCAACATGCCGATATTATGAACATTATTAAAGGCCCTGATTTTGCAACGGGTGGAATTTTGGTGGATAGTAAGGAAGTCATTGATGCAGCCTATGAGAGCGGGCGCGGGGCTATGCGGGTGCGGGCCAAATGGCATAAAGAAGAGGAAGGGCGTGGGGCTTGGGTCGCTGTTGTTACAGAAATTCCTTATCAAGTGACCAAAGGCAAATTAATTGAGAATATTGCCAATTTAATCGCTGATAAAAAACTACCAATTTTGGCCGATATTCGCGATGAATCAGATGATAAAATACGATTGGTGTTAGAACCCAAAAACCGTGCAGTAGACCCTGATTTGTTGATGGATTCATTATTCCGATTGAGCGATTTAGAAAATCGTTTCTCGCTCAACATGAATGTTTTGGATGCTAATCGTTCTCCGCATGTGATGGGAATAGGGGAATTACTGCGCCATTGGCTAGCCCACCAAATCGAAGTTTTGGTGCGTAAATCAAATTACCGCCTCATCAAAATTGATGACCGTTTGGAATTGCTTGGTGGTTATATCATAGCCTTTTTAAATCTGGATCGCGTCATTGAAATTATTCGTAATGAAGATGAACCAAAACCGATTATGATGGCAGAATTTAACCTCACTGACCGTCAGACCGAAGCTATATTGAATATGCGTTTGCGTTCGCTTCGTAAGCTGGAAGAGATGGAGCTTAAAACAGAACAGGAAACGCTGCTTAAAGAACGCGAAGAGCTGGTAAAATTAATTGATAGTCCAGCGCGGCAACGTACGCAATTAAAGCGTGATATTGCGAAATTACGTAAAAATTATGCACAGGATACTATTTTAGGTGCGCGCAGAACATTATTAGTTGAAGCATCCGCTCCGCGTGAAATTCCGCTAGAGGCGATGATTGAAAAAGAGTCCATCACAGTTATCATGTCAAAACGTGGCTGGATAAAAGCGATGAAAGGGCATGCCGCTCTGGATGGTGATTTCAAATTCAAAGAAGGCGATGGACCTGCCTTTGCTTTTCATGCGCAAACCACGGATAAATTGCTCATTGCAACGGCTTCAGGGCGTTTTTATACTTTAGGGGCGGATAAATTGCCAGGTGCTAGAGGTTTTGGTGAACCCTTGGGCACGATGGTGGATATTGAAGCAGGTAATGATATTATTGCACTTACGAATGCTCAAATTAATGGTCGTTTGTTGTTGGTGTCTTCCAATGGCAAGGGTTTTATTGCCAAGGTGGATGATATAATTGCTGAAACCCGAAAAGGCCGCCAAGTGGTTAATCAAAAAGGTGGTTCTCGACTAAAAGTTGTTCGCAGTGTCCCTGAGTTGAGCGATAATAGTGATGTTTATATTGCAGTGATAGGTGAAAACCGTAAATTGGTTGTATTTCCAATAAGCGAAATGCCCGAACTGGCCAAAGGGCAAGGCGTCATGCTGCAACGGTATAAGGATGGCGGTTTATCGGATGCTATTTGTTTCAAAATGAGCAATGGGCTAAGCTGGGCTATGGGCGGTGATAGCGGGCGAACACGTACAGAGAGCGATATGTCACTGTGGCGCACAGCGCGCGGCGCAGCAGGACGGTTGCCACCGACAGGATTCCCAAAAAACGGGAAATTTGATTGACATATTCTATATTATCAAAAATAGATTTATTATTAATAATGAAATTTACTAATCTTATTAAATAGTATAATTTTCAATCTTTATTATATCATAATGCAATAATTAATATTTTATTGAACAATTAGTGACATACAATAGCCACTATCAAACGATGAAAAATATTAATGGGTATTAAGGCACACTTAGATAGAGATATATGCAAAGAAGCATTAACGTCTAGTTTAGACAATAGAACCAATATGCAGCAATATCATTGGCTTGATAGTTTGCCGATCGCTACTGCGATCTATCAATTTGATGAACAAAATATTGGCTTAATATCACAAAACAAAGCATTTACGATCATAATGCAAAGCTTTAATGATTTGAATGTAAATGAATATCCTGATATTTTTTATATGATTTGTGGGATGATTGAAAATGGCCAGTCACAATATTCTGAATATTGGCATTCAGAGAAATTCATACCTTATAGACAATTAGATATAAATATTGCGCGATATAATAAGGTAGATAATTTATTTATTATTTCATTCTTTGATAAAACTAGCGAAGAAACCAATCGAATTAATCTTCGACGAGAAATGATGACCGATAGCCTGACAGGTTTGTCTAATCGTGTTGGTTTTGAGGATAAAATTGAAGAAAAAATCAAACAGGACCGAAAATCGGCGGTAAAGTCTCATGATAAATTTGCAATCATAATATGGGATATGGCGCGTTTCAGCCATGTGAATCAATTTGTAGGCACCATGGCAGGGGATGAGCTTATCCTCACAATTGCAAGTAGATTAAATAGTAATGCGCTGGTAAATGAGTTTTTGGCGAGGCTGAATGGTAATGAATTTGCTCTATTCATGCAATATGATGGTCCAGATGATGTAGTTAAAGATGCTGCAGGGCGTCTTAAGGCGGCATTTGATCAACCATGCCAGTTAGCAGATTTAGAAATTCAGGTAGAATGCGCAATATCCAGTGCAGTGGGATATGCCCAAAAAGATAATCCAATGGATATCTTAAGACACGCACAAATTGCTCTAAAAAAAGCCAAACACAGCAAAAATTATGAATTATATACAAGCGATGCAATGCATAATGTGAAGCATCGCTTTTCGATAGAGACGGATTTACGCCGTGCGATTGAAGGTGATGAATTATCGTTAAATTATCAACCACTGATAGATTTAGAAACAGGGAAATTAAACGGTTTTGAAGCATTGGTCCGTTGGAATGACGCTAGCCGAGGAAGTGTCTCACCTGTCGACTTTATCCCAGTGGCAGAAGAAAGTGGTTTAATAATTCCTCTTGGACGCTGGGTGCTAAAAGAAGCTGCAAAACAGTTGAAACAATGGGATCGTGAATTTGGATCAGAATTGCCTCTAAAAATGTCGATCAATATGTCCGCTGTGCAGCTTGTGCGCGATGATTTTGCTTATGCTGTTAGTGATGCTATGCGTAATGCTAATATTTCTGGCGATCGTATCACGATTGAATTGACAGAAAGTGCCTTCATCGAAGATCCCGATAATGCCAGAAAAGTAATGGAAAGTTTAAAGGCTCTCAACACCTGCCTTGCAATGGATGATTTTGGAACGGGCTATTCTAATTTGGCATATTTACAGCAATTGCCCATAGATGTGCTGAAAATTGATCGTAGTTTTGTGACAGATATGATTAGAGATAAAGATAAATATTCTATTGTAAGTGCTGTATTATCTCTTGCTAACAGCTTGGGAATGAAAACGACTGCAGAAGGGATTGAAACGCAGGAATTGTCTCAGCTATTAACAGGATTAGGCTGTTCATATGGTCAAGGTTTTTATTATGCTGAACCACTTAATAGGCAAGATGCTTGTGCATATTTGCTTGCCAATAAATTTAAAGAGAAACTTTAACTTGATAACTTGTCGGTAATCACATCATCAATGATTATATTTAAGCCTTTTTGATCAGGGAAAGCCTCATTCATCCATCTATCTCTGATTATTAGTAATGTCTCGGATATTATTGGGCCAGCAGGTAAACCACGTTCAATCAGATCGCCGCCTTTTATCCTGAATTTTGGTATTACCCAATTTTGAAGTTGGTCGAGCATTTCTCTGATATGAGTATTGCCATGGATAAGAGCTATGTCAGTTGCCACATCTGCATTAAATAAAAATGCTAATTTACGCATATCATCTATTGTGACTTTTGATGAATAAGCTCTTGATACAAGTGACTTGCGCATCGCGTTTGAGAATTTTAACCGCGAGGCTATCTTATCTAATATCTTACTATCATTGGGTAATAAAACAGCCAGGCGCCGTAATGCAGAAGGTGCAATATCATATTCGCTCTCTCGACGCATAAGGCATTCTAATGTATTGATATTATGCTTTTCAATCTCAGGTAAAAAGGGTTTAAATATATTATTTTCATATGCTGTTTGAATAGCGTAATAGGGATTAGAAACGCTGCAAATTTTAATCAACTCATCGCAAATCCTCTCACGCGCTAATGTCATTTGCCGTTTTGAAAGCGCTGTACAGGCAGTAAGACTATCATGGTCAATTTTTGCAGTGTCAAATCGTGCTAAGAAACGGAAATAGCGTAATATCCTGAGATGATCTTCTTCGATACGATCATGCGCATTGCCGATAAAACGGATGCGTTGATATCGCAGGTCTTCAATTCCACCAAAATAATCAAATATTTCGCCTGTAACAGGGTCTGCATAGAGTGCATTTATGGTAAAATCACGACGCTTTGCATCTTCTAACCAATCATCGCAAAATTCGACTATGGCATGACGTCCATCGCTTTCTTTGTCCTTACGCAAGGTTGTAATTTCAAAGCTATTACTATCGGATATGGCTGTGATAGTGCCATGTTGTAATCCCGTTGGAATTGTTTTGATGCCAGCATCATTTAATTTTTGTATGACGCTATCGGGTAATAATGGCGTCGCTAAGTCAATATCATGAACTATAGTATCAGCCAATGTATCGCGTACAGCACCGCCAACAATGCGGATAGGGTGGCCATCGCTATAAAGCGCATCAACAATAGCATTCAAGCCCCTGATACTCGACCAATGCTGCGGTGATATATTATTTATCTTTTTATTAATGCTCATTGTTATAATCATATATCCTGTGCGCTAAATTGGCAATTATACCGGCCGTCACACCCCAAATACGATATTCTTGCCATTGCATATCATAATAAGCTCGGTTTTGACCATTCCATGTTGTAGACTTTTTGGTCAAATTTTCTGTGTCAAACAGGAATGAAATGGGAGTTTCAAACCAACTAGCAACCTCATCGACATTGGCAATAATCTCTAAATTGGCTGGTATAATTCCTATGACTGCCGTGATACGATAACCGCTTCCAGTGTAATATTCTGGACATTGAGCAATGATTTCAACGGTATTTGGATTGATAGATAATTCTTCTTGCGCTTCTCTTAATGCAGTATGCGTAATATTCGTATCGGCAGCATCCATTTTACCGCCAGGAAAAGCAACTTGCCCAGCATGATCACGCAGCCATGTCGGGCGCTGCGTCAATATGACCGTTGGATTGCTTTGATTGGTAATAGCAATTAATACAGCAGCCTTTTTTAGGCTATTACAATCCTCAATTAAATCGCGTTCATCTTCTATTTTAAACTCATCACCGTGCTGAATAGCGGCTATTATTTTGTTAACTTCGTCATTATATATCATGTGCTTAACCTAAAATAACAACCATTGCTCCATAATCCTATTCCATCTGCACTATCTTCGCTTTCCTCTATTCCAATATCATAGAGTTCATAAGCTACAGAACGCGTGCATTTGGCCATCAAACCATTACGTATATTGATATAGGGTATTAGACTTTCATGAGATTGCTTTTGTATGGATATGGAATTTTGAGGACCAATTACTATAATGTCATCGACATTAGTGCGCATGAATATAGTGCGCTCTTTTCCATTTCCTTCGCATTTTAATTCTACTGCGGTGAAAGGTACATCTTCAACGATAATAGATTGTTTTTCATAAGGGGTGACCAGCCAATAGCCATCGTCATCTTTGCGAAGTAGCGAGGCGAAAGCCCGTATCATAGAGGTTCTTTTTATTTCTCCACCATCATGAAACCATTTGCCGTCAGATAATATTCGCATTTTACTATCGCTGCTGTGCTGCGGCTTCCATTGCTCAACAGGAGGTAATTTTTGTCGCTGCGTAAGTTCGGCGATTTCACTGAACGTCAGATTATGCAGCTCTGGCGGTGTATAAGGCATTAAAGGCGCATTTCGCGGTTTGGGAAGCTGTTACTATCAGAAATATTAGGACCTAATATTCCGTGCTTGGGCAGCCTATTAATAGCGTCCTCATGCATCAATAATCTATGTCTCTCATAAGGACCAGGGAGCTGCCAATCACATTCAGACTTAGCTTTAAACCCGAATTGAGCATAATATTCTGGATCACCAATCATAATCAAATCATCTAATGTTTTCTCATGCACTATTTCTATAACTTTACGCACCAGTTTTCTTCCATAACCAAGGTTTTGATGCGATTGAGATACAGCAATAGGCCCAACCATTATCAATTCTATGGTACGCGCCTGATACTGATTATCGATTGGCTTTAAAAATACAGGCCAGCAGCTAATCGTAGCGATTAAATGTTGCTCCTCTATTAGCACAAAGCTTAAATTTGGAATGAATGAAACGCCCTGTCTAATGGCATAAGATATACGACTATGGCGATTTTTTCCAAAACTTGCATCGAGTAAATTCTCAATAGCTTCATAATGTTCAGCTTGCCTAGCGATAATATTCATGATGATTTTTTATTTTCTCTGGGCAGGTTGAGCAATAATAAGATTGAGATAATAGCAAAAAAGGCCGCTAAAACAAAGGGGACTCCTGCAAAGCGAAAAGGTGCATCGTCACTGGTAAAATAAGATAATAGGCTATTGTAAGATAAATTTGCAATCAACAAAGCAAGCGCGGCCATACTGCCGTTGAAACCTTGCAATTCGCCTTGATTACTGGCGGAAGTGCGGCGTGACATTATAGCATTGAGCGACGGCATAACAACGCCTTGTATAGCCATGATTGTACTAATAAAAAGCGCAAAAATACCGTTGCTAATCTGTGACAAGATGCAGAAGCCAAGAATAGCAGCACTAAGCCCTATCAAGGCTGTTTTGCGTTCACCAAATCTTTTGACCATATTCCCCAGCACGAATATTTGTGTGATGACCATCGATATACCAACTATTGTAAGTGAAATGCCTATCATTTTGCTATCCCAGCCAAATTGTGCTTTTGCATAGAATGTCCAAGAAACGGGAAATACATTACTTGCACACAACCAGATGAAATAGATGATGGCTATTGGGATGATTTTATTTTCTTTAGATAGTTTTAAAAATGTGCTGAACGGATTGGCCTTTTTCCAGATAAAATCCCTTCGATCACTATTGGAAATGGTTTCTGGGAAAAAGAAATATCCATATAGTGCAACCGATAGGGCCAAGAATCCAGCCACAAAAAAAGGAATTCTTGTTCCTATATCGCCCAAAAAACCACCAATAGCTGGGCCGATAATAAAACCAACGCCAAAAGCTGCGCCTACCAGACCAAAACTAGCGGCGCGTTCATCCTCATCTGATAAATCTGCCATAGCTGCATTAGCTGGGCCAAATATTGCGCCTAATCCTCCTGCAATCGAACGACCAATGAATAACCATATTATGGATGGCGCAAGTCCCATCAGCAGAAAATCAATGCCAAAAGCGCATAGGCTGATTAGAAAAACAGGGCGCCGACCATATTTATCACCCAAGCTACCCATGAGTGGCCCCATTAGGAATTGGAATATTGCATAGCTAGCGCCCATAAGGCCTGCTAAATAGGTTGCTTCATCTAATGGGATATTCTCTAACTCTATGATGAGGTCGGGCAAGACGGGCATAATAATCCCAAAACCAACCGAATAAATAAACACGGCCAGTAATATAAAGCGTTTGGACTTTTTAATTTGCAATGCCGTTTGCATGGGGATCGGAAGCCTAGTATTATGATGCATTATCAGTGCAGCTGATAATGTCCTTTGTCACCCAAATTATACTTTGTCTAATGATAAGCTTGTTTTTATTGCAAAAGCGCAATAGTGGAATATGCAGAGAAATAAGCAGGTATGAGATAATGTCCGACCAAAATGATAATGATGGCGATCAAAATATAGATGAAAATTTGCGCATTTTCCCCGTTGAAAAGCCCAATAATATTGCAATTGCAAATAAAACCCTTTTTCTGAAAGATTGGAAAGGCAGCATATTATTTTTTGCTGGAATTATCTCCATAGTATGGGGTCTGTTTTCAGCTCTTGGCAGTGGTTGGGGGGGTTGGGATTATCGCACCGGAATCAACGGATATTTATATTCTGCAGTTTTATCACTGGTTATCATTATACTTGGTGTGGTTTTTATCATTTGGGATAAAAGAAAAGATCGTCAATTTGGTTGGCTGCTGCGTAGCGGCGCTCTGCTGCTGGCTATTATTCACTTAGGGTATTTTTTATCTATTATTGTCAAGGGAAGTTCTGTTCCCGCTATCCATGATATTTCGACTGATTTAGCTGATCCGCCACAATTTCAAACTTTAACTTTGAGGAACGATAATCTGGACAATATTCCTGGACAAGATGATAATGATATGAAAGGATTGTCTCCTTTACAACGTTGGACACGCTTACACCAAGAAGCATATCCTACAATCCGCTCAGTCAGGATCGATATGAAGGTGGCCGATGTTATTGTAAAAGCCGAACGTTTGGCTAAAGACCGTGGTTGGGATATTGCAACTTCAGAACCAGAACAAGGACGATTAGAGGCGACTGCAACAACAGCTATTTTTCGGTTTAAAGATGATGTAATATTACGTGTTAAACCCACACAAGATGAAAATGCCAGTATTATTGATATGCGCAGCGTCAGCCGAGTTGGACAGAGTGATTTAGGGACTAATGCTGAGCGTGTTGAGGGCTTTCTCGCGGATTTATCAGGTACAACGACGTCAAATTAGGAAAGATTATGAATAAAAATATATTATTGAATATATCTGCATATCTGGGTGTAATATTTGCACCTGTTTTGGCTATTGCTGAAACTGCTCATAATTGGGGGGATTGGAGCAACCCTGCGTTCTGGATTATTGATTATGTTGCTTGCGCACTTGTATTTTCGGGAGCAATGGATTGGTTTCGTCAAACTAGAAAGGGAGCGAATGCTAATAATATGCGCTGCGTTGGACTATTAACAGGCGGATGGGGGTTTGCTTGCGCTATGTTTTGGATGTCTTTCTTTTTATATTTTCAAGAATATCGTGTTAATACGAATAATGTTGAGTCCATTGTGATGATATTTGTGAGTCTATTTTTTGCGTGGACGGTGATTGGGTTTTCACTTGCCTTAACTGGTATTATTAGGTCCAATGATCTGTCATAATGCAGGGTAGCAATTAGAATTTCGCTTTATTTGGGCGTTAATTTGCGCAATTTTCCGCCGTTACCATCTTCTAATAGCCAAAGCGCACCATCAGGTCCTTGTTCAACCTCTCTGATGCGCGCTTCCATAGGCCATTTATCAGCTTTCGTAAGCTTCTCACCATCAATTTTGAGGCGGACCAAAGCTTGTCCAGCTAGGCCGCCGAGCATCAATGATCCTTTCCATTCGGGGAACATATCACCAGTGTAGGCGATTAACCCACTGGGCGCTAAGGTTGGATTCCAAAATACTTTGGGTGCTTCAAAGCCATCACCTTCGCTATGGTCGGGAATATCATCGCCATTATAGTGATTGCCGTTTGATACAATAGGATAGCCATAATTGGCCTTGGCTTTAACCAGATTAACCTCATCACCATGCGCAGGACCCATTTCTTGATTCCAAAGTTGCCCTTGTGAGTCAAAGGCTAAGCCCAATATATTACGGTGGCCCAAGGACCATATTTGCGAACGTATTGCATTGCCTTCGGTGTAAAATGGATTGTCTTTGGGTATAGAGCCATCGGGGTATAGGCGAACAATTTTACCCATATTGCTATCCATATCTTGCGATGGATCAAATTTCTGCCTCTCGCCTGAACCAATGAATAAATATTTGCCATTGGGTGAGAATGCGATTCGATACGAATAATGGCCACGCCCTGTTACTTTTGGAAATTGTGTCCATATGATTTCCATATTTTCTAGGCTATTGCTATCATTCATATTTAATTTTGCGCGTCCAACGACTGCGCCGCGTGTATTATTATCGCCAGCCTCTGCCCAGCTAAGATAGACTATAGAATCATTTTCAAAATTAGGAGAAAGTACTACATCTCCTAACCCCCCCTGTCCGCCATAATCTACTGTTGGAACGCCTGCTATCTGAATGGCTTCACGGCCCTCCTCAAATAAAAATAATTTGCCGCCTTTTTCTGTGATGAGCGCTTTAGCTGATTCACCAGGCAGAAATGTCATAGCCCATGGTTCATTGAAATTGGCAATGTCTTCGATGTTAAACCCATTTACGGGTTTTGCGGTCGCACTGGATGCGTTGGCATTTCCATTACTGCAACCATAGGTGATGAAGGCCAATATTGATAAGGAACAAATTAAGCTGACCCTAGATAAGTTTATCATGACATCTCCTGTAGATATAAATTGCCTATATTGATTTAAATCTATGCATATTAATTTATAGGGAGATTGTTGATGTAACGCAATCATAAGCTGTGATTATGAAATATAATTACTCTCAGTAAAGACACAACTAAACTTACAACTTACAACTTACAACTTACAACTTGCAAATATTATAAATATAACATAACCAGCTTTCATCCCAACATTATGAATGTTTGATGGGCTAGCGTTAAGGGGCTAGCACAAATAGTATTGAATATGATGGCTGTATAAAAGGAATGACGTGAGCGATATTGAACAATTAACAGCATTGATTGAACCCGAAGCAAAAGCCTTGGGTTTCGATCTTGTGCGGGTTCAATGGATGGGCAAAGATGATGACCTGTCGTTGCAGATTATGGCAGAACGTCCCGACACGCGCCAATTGGTGATAGAAGATTGCGCGGCTTTATCACGGCGGATATCGGAAAAATTCGATGAATTAGATCCCATAGAAGAAGCGTATCGATTAGAAGTTAGCTCGCCAGGAATAGACCGTCCTCTCACTCGATTAAGTGATTTTGCTGACTGGGCGGGTCATGAAGCGCGCATAGTTTTGATTGATGCGGTCAAAGATCGCAAAAAGTTGCGCGGTAGCATTGCCAGCGTGATTGGCAATCAAATTAGCTTTGAAGACCGTAAATTTGGAGACTTTGAATTTTCCTATAATAATGTAGATAATGCAAAGCTTCTCTTGACAGATAGATTAATTGCGGCAACTGCCCCATTGATAAGCGATGGTGTTGATGTCGTAGAACATGACGATAAGGAAGAATAGAAGATGGCCAGTCCCATTTCTGCTAATAAAGCTGAACTTTTAGCAATTGCTAATGCAGTTGCGAGTGAGAAGATGATTGATAAGTCAATTGTTGTTGAAGCTCTGGAAGAAGCTATTCAACGCGCTGCACGGGCGCGCTATGGTGCAGAAAATGATATTCGTGCGAAACTGGATACGGAAACGGGCGATTTACGTTTATGGCGCGTTGTAGAAGTTGTTGAAGAGGTAGAGGACCATTTTAAACAAGTTGATTTGAAGCAAGGTAAAAAACTTGAAAAAGATGCCAAACTTGGTGATTTTATCATTGATCCATTGCCACCTGTTGATTTGGGACGCATTGATGCGCAATCCGCGAAACAGGTTATTTTCCAAAAAGTTCGCGATGCAGAACGTGAGCGTCAATTTAATGAATATAAAGACCGCGTCAATGAAGTGATTACAGGCGTTGTTAAATCGGTTGAATTTGGCCATGTTGTTGTTGACCTTGGCCGTGCAGAAGGGGTTATTCGCCGCGATCAACAAATTCCGCGCGAAGTGCTGCGCTCTAATGATCGTGTGCGGGCAATTATTACCAAGGTACAGCGTGAAAATCGAGGGCCGCAAATTTTATTGAGTCGTGCGCACCCAGATTTTATGCGCAAATTATTTACGCAAGAAGTGCCCGAAATTTATGATGGTATTATTGAGATTAAAGCCGCTGCGCGTGATCCAGGAAGTCGTGCAAAAATTGGTGTGATTAGCCATGATACCTCGATCGATCCAGTTGGGGCTTGCGTTGGTATGAAGGGCAGCCGTGTTCAAGCCGTTGTGCAGGAAATGCAGGGCGAGAAAATCGACATTATTCCTTGGTCCGAAGATACTGCAACCTTTATTGTGAATGCCTTGCAGCCCGCAACGGTAAGCCGTGTGGTCATTGATGAAGATGAAAACCGTATTGAAGTGGTGGTGCCTGATGATCAGTTAAGCTTAGCTATTGGACGGCGCGGACAAAATGTTCGCCTTGCGAGCCAATTAACGGGCCGTGCGATTGATATTATGACCGAAGCGGAATCGAGCGAGAAGCGCCAGAAAGAATTTATGGAACGCAGTGATATGTTCCAAACTGAATTGGATGTTGATGAAACATTGTCACAGTTATTGGTGGCCGAAGGATTTAGCGAGCTTGAAGAAGTTGCTTATGTTGCGCCTGAGGAGCTTGGTACGATCGAAGGCTTTGACGAAGAGCTGGTAGCTGAGCTCCAAAGCCGTGCTACCGAGGCGCTAGAACGTCGTGAGGAGGCATCAAAGACTGAGCGTAAAGAAATGGGCGTTGAGGATGATTTGGCCGAACTGCCGCATCTTACCGAAGGTATGTTGGTTGATTTGGGTAAGGCGGGAATTAAGACATTGGACGATCTGGCTGATTTAGCCACTGATGAGCTTATTCAAAAAGCGCGCCCGCCGCAAAAGCGTAATGATCGCCGTAATGACCGTAATAAAGTTGACGATAATCCAGGTATTTTGGCTGTTTATGCGTTAACTGAAGAGCAGGGCAATGAGATAATAATGGCCGCGCGTGCGCATTGGTTCGAGGATGAACCATTAACTGAGCCAAAAACTGAGCCAAAAACTGAGGAGGACGCCGTTGCTGCGGAAACCTCTCAATGAGACCTCAAATACTCCTGTAAGGCGGTGTATTTTGACAGGCGATCGAGCGCCCCCAGAGGCGCTCATTAGGCTTGCCATTAATCCTGAAGGTATGGTTGCTCCTGATGTTAGGGCCAAGGCGCCAGGGCGTGGGGCGTGGATTGGCGTTGATGCGGATGCTATTTGTGAGGCGATTAAGAATGGTAAATTACGCGGTGCATTGGCGCGCGCTTATAAGGGTGCATCGTTCTCGTTTGCAGATGATTTGTCTGATAAAATCTTATCAGAACTGAAATATGCTGTTTTGAATCGCTTTGGGTTAGAATCGCGCGGTGGATATGTGCTTACGGGTTCTGAAAAAATAAGTGCAGCGGCGCGTAGTGGTCAAATATATGCGCTTTATCATTCTAACGACGCTAGCGAAGATGGCCGGAAAAAATTAGATCAAGCATGGCGTGTTGGCAGCGATAAAGAGGGTAGCGGTATGCAAGGTACTATAATCCCAGCAGACCGTAACGCAATATCGGCGGCATTGGGCAAAGAAAATGCTGTGCACATAGGGATTAATGACAAAAAAGCAGCCCAGCGTTTGGAGCATCATCTTCGCCGCTGGATAAATTTTACTGGATGTTCTATTACTCCAGATAACCATGGATTGGAGTATGATGTTGATGCATCACCTGCCAATCAAGAAATAAGGGATTAGGTCTGTTCGATGAGTGATGATAAACAAGAAAAGCCAAAGCTAACGCGCAAACCATTGGGTTTGAAACGTGCAGTTGATTCTGGCGAAGTTAAACAGACGTTCAGCCATGGCCGTACCAATAAAGTAGTCGTTGAGGTCAAGCGGCGTAAATTGGTGGGTAAGCCAGGTTATGTGCCTGAACCAGAAGTAGCAGCTCCGCCGCCTCCGCCGCCAGTAGCAGAAAAGCCTGCACCAAAACGTAAGAGCGCTGTTGATGAGAATATGTCACGTCAAGAGCGACAGGCCAAATTGCTGCGGGAAGCAGAGGAGTCGCGCCTTAATATATTAGAAGAAACGCGCCGTCGCGAGGAAGAGCAGAAAAAGCAGCGCGAAGAAGAGAATAAAAAGCGTGCGGAAGCAAAACAGTTTGAAGAAGAGAATGAAGCAAAAGCTACTCCAATAGAAAAAGCTGTTCCTGCCCCTAAACAAGAGGCTCCTAAGAAAGCAGCTAAGGTAGCGCCGCCTCCGCCGCGTAAATTCTCGCCAGTGGAATCACCTGCGCGCCCTGTGCGTGAAGATAAAAAACCAAGCCGTCCATCGCGTGATCGCAATGATCGCCGACAGTCTGGTAAGTTGACTGTCAGCCGTGCCTTGAATGAGGATGATGGTGCAAGAGCACGTTCATTGGCAGCACTTAAACGTGCACGTGAAAAGGAAAAACGCGCACAATCGAGCGGGGGATCAAGAGAGCCGCAAGTCAAAAAAGTGCGCGATGTAAAAGTTCCAGAGGCTATAACGGTCCAAGAGCTTGCCAAGCGTATGGGTGAAAAGGGTGCTGAATTAGTCAAGGCTCTGTTTAACATGGATATGATGGTGACGGTTAACCAGACTATCGATCAAGATACGGCAGAATTATTGGTCGAAGAATTTGGCCATACCATTAGCCGTATATCTGAATCGGATGTTGAAATTAATGTTGAAACCGACATTGATCCAGAAGACACATTAAAACCACGTGCGCCCGTCGTGGCCGTTATGGGACATGTTGACCATGGTAAGACGAGTTTGCTTGATGCACTACGAGGTGCCGATGTTGCAGCTGGTGAAGCGGGTGGTATCACTCAGCATATTGGGGCTTATCAGGTCAAGACGAAGGCTGGTGATATAATCACTTTCCTTGATACGCCAGGGCATGAGGCCTTTACTGAAATGCGCCAGCGCGGTGCTATGGTCACTGATATTGTGATTTTGGTTGTAGCAGCGGATGATGGATTAATGCCGCAAACCATAGAGGCCATTAATCATTGTAAAGCAGCGAAAGTGCCAATGATCATAGCGATCAATAAAATCGATAAAGAAGGCGCCAAACCACAAAAAGTGCGCGAGCGTTTACTAGAACATGAAATCATTGTTGAACAAATGGGTGGTGAAGTTCAAGATGTTGAGGTTTCTGCGCTCAAGAAAATAAATTTGGATGAATTGTTGGAAAAACTAGCATTACAGTCTGAATTAATGGAACTCAAAGCTAATCCTGATCGGGCTGCGGAAGGCATTGTGGTTGAGGCGCAGCTTGATAAAGGGCGCGGTGCGGTTGCGACTGTGCTGGTGAAGCGCGGTACTCTGCGGCGTGGTGATATTTTCGTTGTTGGCGAAGAATCGGGCAAAGTTCGCGCTGTTATCAATGATAAAGGCAAGCAAGTAAAAGAGGCTGGCCCGTCGCAACCTGTGGAAGTTTTGGGTCTTAGCGGGGTTCCCTCTGCAGGTGACATGCTCACGGTGGTGGAGAATGATCAACGTGCGCGTGAGGTTGCGCTGTATCGTAAAGAGCAAGCGAAAAAAGCCCGTACAGCCATGGCCCCTGCATCGGTGGACTCTATGTTCTCTGCACTATCAGCTAATAATGCGATGGAATATCCTGTTGTAGTAAAGGCCGATGTACAAGGCTCTATGCAGGCGATTGTGACGGCGCTGAATAAAATATCTACCGATGATATTAAGGTGCGCGTGCTGCATAGCGGAGTCGGCGGTATTACCGAATCTGATGTGATCTTGGCCAATGCATCGAATGCGCCGATTATTGGATTCAATGTCCGTCCGAACAGCAAGGCACGCGAGATATTAAAGCGCGAAGCTGTGCGCCTTAAATATTTTGATGTGATTTATCATCTAACCGAAGATATTCGCAAAGAAATGGCGGGCGAGCTTGGTCCAGAAATTATCGAAACCGTTGTGGGCCGTGCTGAGGTTAAAGATGTGTTCAAATCTGGCAAAAAAGATAAAGCCGCTGGATTGCTTGTTACGGATGGTTACATCAAGAAAGGCATTCATGCACGTCTAACGCGCGATGATGTGATTATCAGCTCAACCCTTATCGCTTCATTGCGCCGCTTTAAAGACAATGTCGATGAAATACGTACGGGGCTTGAATGTGGTGTTGTTTTGGAAGATACCAATGATGTTAAGGCTGGCGATGTGCTGGAGGTATTTGAAACCGAAGAGCGCGAGCGTATATTGTAAGGGCATTGGAATAATTTTTGGCAATAGGATCACCTTCTTCTAATTTAATGCAGTCGAGGCCTATTTCTTTTGAAAATGGGATGGCGACTATGGAATTCATCGCCCCAGAAAGTTTCAAAAGCCCACGTGGTGTTGTGCAGGGCGGTTTGATTGGCGGCTTTATGGATGAAATCATGGGAAGCGCAGTGTTGGCCGAGACGCAAGGAAAATTGCTACCGCTTAATCTTGATATGAATATGAGCTATATTAAACCCGTACCTATTGGGAAATTAATCGGCAAAGGCAGAGTATTGAAATTGGGCCGTAATGTGGCATTTATCGAGGGTGAATTATTCGATGAAGATGGAAATTTGCTGGTTAAATCAACCTCAACTGCAATGCTGACCGAGATACCGTAAGGGACGTCCAATGGCGAAGTTTAATGATACATCACCTGAAGGGCGTTCGGTTCGGCTGCTTCGCGTAGGCGAGCAAGTACGGCATATATTGTCGGAGCTATTATTGCGCGGTGAAGTGCATGATGAATTACTCTCCAGTAATAATGTGAGCGTCACAGAAGTACGGATGTCGCCCGACTTGCGCCATGCTAAGGTGTTTGTGAAACCCTTATTGGGAAGCGATGAAGATGCCGTAATAAAGGCACTACGCACCAACACAGCATTTTTTCAACGCGAAGTCGCGTCGCGTACCAAAATGAAATATGCGGCTAAACTGAAATTTCTTGCCGATGAGAGCTTTGATGAAGTTGCACGGATTGATAGCTTGCTTAATGATCCCAAAGTCATGCGTGATTTGGAAATTGACGATTGAAGTCAATATTGCACCCAGTGTAATGCTTAAAGCATGAAATATCATGGTTGGATCATATTGGACAAACCGCTTGAGCTGGGGTCAACACAGGCTGTTGGCGCGGTGAAGCGTAATTTGCGCGAGGCTGGGCTTTTGGGTAAGGGCAAAGATAAGCTGAAAGTTGGGCATGGCGGTACGCTCGATCCACGGGCCACGGGCGTGTTACCGATAGCATTGGGTGAAGCGACAAAATTGTGCGGGCGCATGCTCGATGCGAGCAAGATTTATGAATTTACTATCCAATTTGGCGTGGAAACCGAAACATTGGATAGCGAGGGCAATGTTAGCGAGACCTCTGATGTGAAGCCAAGCTTAGCGCAGATTGAAACTGCTCTGGCTGATTTCAAAGGTGATATTGAACAGATTCCACCCAAATATAGCGCGCTAAAAATTGATGGGCAGCGCGCCTACGATCTGGCGCGTGCTGGCGTTGATGTCGCAATGAAGAGGCGCAATGTCACGATTTTTAATCTGAATATTGTTCAGCTATTTTATTCTCAATCTACCTCACATCATGATAATATTACCTTCAATGACCAAGGAGTTGGCCTTGCTCATCCTGACGCCACTATCCATCATCCTGAAACTACTGCCCGTCATAGTGTAATTACCAAACGTAACCCTGAATCCGCCAACAGTAATTCTGAAGCCGCCGACAATAATTCTGAAACTACCACCCGTCATCCTGAATTTATTTCAGGATCACATGACAATAAGATGCTGAACCAAGTTCAGCATGACGATGAAATACAAAGCCCTGCCGTTCGTCCAGAGCCTGTCGAAGGATCGGATGCTGAGAAAATCTCGCAAATTACCCTGTGCACTCATGTTTCCAAAGGCACATATATACGCTCCTTGGCACGTGATATTGCCCGTGCCGTTGGCAGCGTTGGCCACGTAACTATGCTGAGGCGTATAAAAGCAGGCCCTTTTTCATTGCAACATGCGATTTCACTGGACAAATTGAATGAAATCGGCAAAGGCGCGCCATTGAAAGACATAATTTTGCCAATGGAGGCAGCGCTGGACGACACCCCGGCACTTCACCTCTCCTCAGTACAGGCAAAAGCGATCCGACAGGGCCGTGTCTTATCTGGGGTCGCAGGAGATGGTCTCCACTTGGCTTGGGAAGCAGAAAACCCAATTGCTTTGGTAGAGGTTTCGCACGGAGATGTGCGCATCATTCGCGGTTTTAATATAAGGTGATCGTAGGAAAAAATATGACAATTACAGTAGAACGCAAAGCAGAATTATCAAAAGAATATGGCCGTATGGAAGGCGATACAGGATCACCAGAAGTACAAATCGCTATTTTAACCGAGCGTATTGTTAATCTTACTGAGCATTTCAAAGGCCATCATAAAGATAATCACTCGCGGCGCGGCTTGTTAATGATGGTGAATAAACGCCGCTCGCTTTTGGATTATCTGAAAGGTAAAGATGAAGCGCGTTACAAAGAGCTGATCGCTAAACTCGGTCTGCGTAAATAAGAATTTAAGGCGGCCTTGAAGGGCCGCTTTTTGCATGAGGGCAGCGCTGGCGCTGCTTTATTAAGAGGCTTAATCTATAATTCGATAGATAGCCTAGGGCCAATGATATGAGCCCAACCGCGCTGGGACGGAATTTCTCGGTAAAAGGCCCCGCTTTGCATAGGGCATGGCGGGATATAAGGAAAATACATGTTTGATATTAAAAAAGTAGAAATGGAATGGGGCGGACAAACCCTCAGTCTGGAAACGGGACAGGTTGCCCGTCAAGCCGATGGTGCAGTTATTGCCACATTAGGCGAAACCGTTGTTTTATGTGCAGTGACGGCTGCAAAATCGGTAAAAGATGGACAGGATTTTTTCCCATTGACCGTCCATTATCAAGAAAAATTTTCAGCCGCAGGTCGTATTCCTGGCGGCTTTTTTAAACGCGAGCGCGGTGCGACTGAAAAAGAAACATTGACCAGCCGTTTGATCGATCGTCCCGTTCGTCCGCTTTTCCCAGAAGGGTTTTACAACGAGCTAAATGTTATTTGTCAGGTGCTTAGCTATGATGGCGAGAATGAGCCTGATATTTTGGCAATGATTGCCGCATCTGCTGCTTTGACCATTTCAGGCGTTCCGTTCATGGGGCCAATTGGTGCTGCTCGTATTGGTTACGCTGAGGGTGAATATCAATTAAACCCCAATATGGAAAAAGTAGCTGAGGGTGAATTGGATCTGGTTGTCGCGGCGACAGGTAATGCCGTAATGATGGTGGAATCAGAAGCAAAAGAATTATCAGAAGACGTCATGCTTGGCGCTGTTATGTTTGCGCATGATGAGATTAAGAAGGTCGTGAACCTGATTATCGATTTGGCCGAGCAAGCTGCAAAAGAACCATGGGAACTAGCAACAAGCGAGGGCAATTCTGACCTTAAAGAAGAAATTCGCGGACTTATCGGTGATGATATTGCTGCGGCCTATAAAATTACGGACAAAAGCGAACGTAGCAATGCATTAAATGCAGCGCGTGATAAAGCTAAGGCACATTTTGAAGCGCAAGCCGTCGATGGCCAAGCTATGATGACGGCGATGAAACAAGCGAAAAAATTAGAAGCAGATATTGTGCGTGGTGCGATCCTTAAGGATGGTCAACGGATTGATGGCCGCAAAACCAATGAAGTGCGTCAAATTGAGTCCACCGTTGGTTTCTTGCCGCGTACACACGGTAGCGCCTTGTTCACGCGCGGTGAAACGCAAGCCATCTGTACCACGACGTTGGGCACAAAAGATGCCGAGCAAATGATCGATGGTTTGGATGGGTTAAGCTATAGCAATTTCATGCTACATTATAATTTCCCGCCTTATTCAGTAGGTGAAGTGGGCCGCTTTGGTGCGCCTGGTCGCCGCGAAATTGGTCATGGTAAATTGGCATTTCGTGCGTTGCGCCCAATCTTGCCAAGCTTGGAAGACTTTCCATACACCATCCGTATTTTATCAGACATTACCGAATCTAATGGTTCATCGTCAATGGCGACCATTTGCGGTGGTTGTTTGTCGATGATGGATGCTGGTGTTCCTATTGAACGTCCGGTTTCTGGTATTGCGATGGGCCTTATCCTAGAGGGCGATGATTTCGCTGTTCTCTCCGATATTTTGGGGGATGAAGATCATCTTGGCGATATGGATTTCAAAGTGGCTGGTACCGAAAAAGGCATCACCACCATGCAAATGGACATTAAGATTGCTGGTATTACCGAAGAGATTTTTAAAACTGCTCTTCACCAAGCAAGCGAAGGCCGTGCGCACATATTGGGCGAAATGACCAAAGCCTTGGGCAATGCACGTACGGAACTTTCTGAGCATGCACCGCGCATTGAAACGATCCAAATTGATAAATCAAAAATTCGTGACATCATTGGTACAGGCGGCAAAGTGATCCGCGAGATTGTTGCTGAAACGGGTGCTAAGGTTGATATTGATGACGAAGGATTGGTCAAAGTTTCCTCTTCTGACAAATCACAAATCGATGCGGCTATGAAATGGATCGAAGGCATTGTTGAAGAAGCCGAAGTTGGTAAAATTTATGATGGTAAAGTTGTAAATCTTGTGGACTTTGGTGCTTTTGTGAACTTTATGGGCGGCAAAGATGGACTTGTCCATGTTTCCGAAATAAAAGACGAGCGCGTTGAAAAAGTTGCAGATGAGCTATCCGAGGGTCAAGAAGTTAAGGTTAAAGTCCTTGAGATTGATCAGCGCGGTAAAGTGCGCCTATCGATGCGCGTTGTTGATCAAGAAACGGGCGAAGAATTAGAAGATACCCGTCCACCGCGTGAAAATAAACCCAGAGGCAATAGAGGCGGAGATCGCAAGCCTCGCCGTGATGGTCGCGGTGGTAAAGGACGTGGTCCCCGTCGTGATAATGAAGGCAAAGATAATGATAGTAAAGATGGCTCTGATGCTGGATTGCCAGATTTTATCACGGGCGAATAAATCTAATCTATCGCGATTAATTCATATTCGATACAGATTGATTGCTTAAAAGAAAAAGCTGCGGGTGTTTTGCTCGCAGCTTTTTTTATTTGAGAAACTATCTCGTTTGAAGCTGGGCTTTTTTCATTTAAGTGTTGGCGAAAGGGCCAGCAGCGATTAAGGATAAAGAATGACAAAGAAATTTCTTAACTTATTTTCTAAGCCCATGATATTAGTCATATCAACGGCTTTACTCGCTGGTTGTTCAACGGGCGGCCCAAAAACAGATACTAAATTTATCGCACGCGATGTGAATACGCTCTATAATGCAGCAAAAGAGCGGCTTGATGGCAAAAATTATGCGGTCGCAGCGGCCCTATTTGATGAAGTGGAACGCCAACATCCATTCTCACCTTGGTCACGGCGCGCCCAGCTCATGAGCGCATTTAGCTATTATCTCGATAATAAATATGATGAATCTATTCGTTCTGCGAGTCGGTTTCTTTCTATCCATCCAGGTAATAAAGATGCACCCTACGCTTATTATTTAATTGCTCTATGCCATTATGAACGTATCAGCGATGTCACCCGCGATCAAAAAATCACCAGTAACGCTTTGGCGGCGCTCGGTGAAGTGCAGCGCCGCTATCCGAATACGCGTTATGCTGCCGATGCGGGTTTGAAAATTGACTTGGTGCGCGATCATCTCGCAGGCAAAGAAATGGAAATTGGCCGTTTTTATCAACGTCGATCTTTGTGGCTCGCATCCGTTATTCGTTTTCGTGAGGTGGTGGACAAATTTGATACCACAACGCATGCACCAGAGGCATTATACCGCCTGACAGAGAGTTATTTAGCACTGGGCGTATTGGATGAAGCCAAGCGTTCTGCTGCTGTTTTGGGTAGCAATTATCCTGGCAGCGAATGGTATGAAAAAGCATTTAAGTTGATGCAAAAACATGCTTCTGAAGCATGATATTTGCTGACATATTTCTAATGTCGCTTTAGACAAAGGTCTATGCTCCAGAATCTGAATATTCGTAATATTGTTTTGATAGAAGCGCTATCGCTCGGCTTTCAGCATGGTTTGAGCGTTTTAACGGGTGAAACAGGCGCGGGCAAATCGATATTATTGGACTCATTAGGTCTTGTCTTGGGTGCGCGTGCAGAATCAAATTTGGTTCGTAATGGCAGCGATAAAGCGCAGGTAATTGCTACTTTTGATCCGCCCAATGGCGCTTTACGCAAGGCGCTTATCGAAAATGACATTGATTGCGAAGCGGGAGAACCGCTGCTTATTCGCCGCAGTCTAAAAGCCGATGGCGGTAGCAAGGCCTATATTAATGATCAGCCTTGTAGTGCAGCATTATTGCGTAAGATCGGTCGCTATTTGGTTGAAATTCACGGGCAGCATGATGATCGCGGATTGCTCAATCCATCAGGTCACCGTGATTTGCTCGACAGCTACGGACGCTGTCATAGCGAAAAAGTAGCGCATCATTATCGGGAATGGAAAGACGCGCAGAGTAAATTGGAAACGGCCCGTGCAAGCCTTGACCAAGCCGAGCGTGATCGCGAATGGTTGGAACATAGCGTTGAAGAATTACAAAGCTTCAGCCCTGTTGATGGCGAGGAAGAAGAGCTAGCAGGCGAGCGTAGTGATATGCAAAAGGGCGAGCGTTTAACCGAGGAACTGAAATCAGTATTGGATAGTTTTGATGGCAAGGATAGCGGCGTTACCAAATTGCGGGCATCGGCGCGTAAGTTGGAACGTATCGCGCCTGAGCATGCTGCGTTGAGCGAAGCCTTGTCATCGCTTGATCGCGCTATCATAGAGGCGAATGAGGCGGAGAGCAAATTGAATGAAGCGAGCTTTTCGCTCACTTTTGATCCGCAACGATTGGATGATATTGAAGTGCGTTTGTTTGAATTGCGCGCATTAGCGAGAAAGCATAATGTGGCGCCTGATACATTGCCGACTTTGCTGCAAGATTTGTCTGAAAAATTATCCGCTATACAAGCAGGCGGTGAAGGACTTGCCAAATTAGAAGCCGAAGTAGAAAGTAAAAAGCAGAGCTATTTTGAGGCTGCGAGAGCGCTATCTCAAATACGTCAAAAAGCCGCTAAAGCTCTTGATAAGGCGGTGATTTCTGAACTTGTTCCGCTCAAATTAGATGCCGCTAAATTTCAAACCGATATAGCCTTGCTAGATGAGAGCCGCTGGGGCGAAAATGGTATGGATAAGGTGGAATTTCTAATCTCTACCAATCCTGGTGCGCCCTTTGCTCCGCTCACGAAAATAGCATCGGGCGGGGAATTATCGCGCTTTATATTGGCGCTAAAAGTTGCTTTGGCCGAAGAAGGCGGAGCGCAAACCATCATATTTGACGAGATTGATCGCGGTGTTGGCGGAGCGGTGGCATCGGCCATTGGAGAAAGGCTTTTGAAGCTTGCACAGAGCGGCAAACAAATGCTCGCCGTGACGCATAGTCCGCAGGTGGCTGCAAAAGGATCTGCGCATTATTTTATCGCTAAAAGCAGCGAAGGTATCGTAACGCGCACCGATGTGAAGGCGCTTTCCGATGATGATCGCCGCCAAGAAATCGCGCGGATGCTATCGGGTGCGCAAGTGACCGAAGAAGCCAAAGCACAAGCCGATCGATTGTTGGAAGTGGTGTGAATATTAACGCTGAATAAAGGCATTGCTATTAAGGCTAACTGATCGATGGTGCACCACCCCCAACCCCTCCTCTAAAGTGGAGGGGAGTTTTAAGTGAATAATATCAATAATGTAGTTACTCTATAGTTTAGCATTAAAGATGATAGGAGTATGATAGACTAAAACCGCATTGGATGCGCTATTCACCCCTCCTCTTTAGAGTAGGGGCAGGGGTGGTGGATTTAATGCTGTATATTCATCATTGGAATGCAAAAAACCTAGAGTGTTTATCATTTCTGTGATTATTATGATCTCATGGTTGATCGCAAAACATTGTTAAGCTGTGATGCTAATATGCGCAAAAACCCTACGCCTGCTGAGAATAAATTGTGGCAGATTTTGAGAAAATCACAGATAGATGGATATAAATTCCGTCGGCAAGTGGTAATTGATTATCGTATTGTTGATTTCTTTTGTCCTGCAAAAATGCTAATTATAGAGATTGATGGCGATACGCATGATGCGGATCAAGATACAAAAATGGATGAAGAGTTTCGGATGCGCAATAATTATGAAACGATGCGTTTTACCAACGCAGATATAATGCAAAATATAGAAGGTGTGTATCAAGAGATTGAGGGGAAACTTGCTTTGCTGCCTGATCGTTGGCCCACCACCCCCAACCCCTCCTCTAAAGAGGAGGAGAGTTTGAAGTGAATAATATCGCTGATACAGATTGCACTAATCCCCCTTCTAAAGAGGAGGGGAGTTTTTGTGAATAACCTCTCAGAAGCATTTTGCACTAACCCCGCTTCTGAAGAGATAGGGATATAAGATGAATGATGAAATGAAAAACCTCTCAGAAGCTGATGCCGCTAATGAATTGATGCGGCTCGCACGCGACATTGCGCGGCACAATAAACTTTACCATGCGCTCGATAATCCAAAGATTAGCGATGCTGACTATGATGCGCTCATTCGCCGTAATAATGCGTTAGAAGAGGCATTTCCGCACCTTATCCGCGATGATAGCCCGAACAAGCAAGTCGGAGCAGCAGTGGATGGATCGCCGCTTTCTAAAGTCACGCATGAGAGGCGCATGATGAGCCTTGACAATGGGTTTTCTGATGAAGATATTGCCGATTGGTTGGGGCGCGTTCGACGTTATTTAAGCCTAGCAGATGATGAAATGATCGCGGTTACGGCCGAAGATAAAATCGATGGGCTATCCTGTTCGTTGCGGTATGAGCGCGGGGAATTGGTGTTGGCGGCAACGCGCGGAGATGGCCAAGTTGGCGAAGATGTGACGGCCAATGTGCGCACTATTTCGGATATACCGCAGCAGCTACAATCGCCCGATATTTCTGATGATGCTATCCCTGAATTATTTGAAATTCGCGGTGAAATTTATATGGCGAAAGATGATTTTGCTGCACTCAATGCTGCGCAGCAAAAAGCGGACAAAAAAATCTTTGCCAACCCCAGAAATGCAGCAGCAGGGTCGCTACGGCAAAAAGATACCACAGTTACAGCAGCCCGACCGCTCAAATTTTGGGCGCACGGTTGGGGCGTGCATAGCGCTTTACCAGCCGATACTGCCTATGGTGTGATGCAGGCGATAAAGACGTGGGGGCTACCGCTATCACCGCTCGTCAAACGGTTTGAAACATTGGATGATGTTTTGGCGCATTACCGAGGGATAGAGAATCGGCGTGCTGATCTAAATTATGATATTGATGGCGTCGTGTATAAGGTTGATCGGCTCGATTGGCAGGATCGGCTGGGATTTTTAGCCAAAGCGCCGCGTTGGGCGCTGGCACATAAATTTCCCGCAGAAAAAGCAGAAACTACATTAGAGGCCATAGATATTCAAGTTGGGCGTACTGGCAAATTGACCCCCGTTGGACGATTAAAACCTGTTACTGTTGGCGGTGTTACTGTGTCTAATGTGACGCTGCATAACCGCGATGAGATAGCGCGCTTGGGGGTTCGTATTGGGGATCGCGTCTTGGTGCAACGGGCCGGTGATGTTATTCCGCAAATCGCAGAGAATCTGTCCCGCGATGAGAGCCGCGAAGAATATGTATTTCCGCAGCAATGCCCAATATGTCAGAGCGAGGCCATTGCCGAGGAAGGCGAGGTAGATTTGCGTTGTACCGGCGGTTTAATATGCAGCGCGCAAGCAAAGGAACGGCTCAAACATTTTGTGTCGCGCGCTGCATTGGACATTGATGGCTTGGGCGATAAATCAATTGAGGAGTTTTCTGCGATTGGTTGGGTGAAAAGCCCCGCCGATATTTTTACACTTAGATATAAGCGTGAGGAACTGCTCAAGCGTGAGGGGTGGCAAGAAAAATCAGTTGATAATTTATTGGCAGCGATTGAAGCAAAACAGGGATGTGACCCTGCTAGGCTTTTATTTGGTCTGGGTATTCGCCATATAGGAACTACTACGTCGAGGGATTTGTTGCAAAATTATAAAACTATGGATGCGCTAAAAGCTCTTGGCTTGAGATTAGCACAAGATGATGAGGAAGCCCTTGAAGAGGTGATGAGCATTGATGGAATTGGCCCAACCGTTTCGCAAGCATTGGGTGTGTTTTTTAGAGAAGAGCCTAATGTTGTAGTTTGGGATGCGCTAGTTGATTTGGTAAAACCCGTCGAATACATCTCAAATATCAAGGAAACGGAATGGAGCGGTAAAACAATCGTTTTTACTGGAAAATTAGAAAATATTAGCCGCGATGAAGCTAAATCTCAAGCCGAATCACTTGGTGCTAAAGCAGCAGGATCGGTTAGTAAAAAAACGGATCTGCTTGTCGCTGGGCCAGGGGCGGGTTCTAAGCTTAAAAAAGCACAAGAGCTTGGTATCGAAATTATCGATGAAAGCTCGTGGCAAGAGATTTACAGCAGATATAATGTTTAATCACAAGTGATAGCAGTGCTCTATTTTTGCTGATTGTTTAGAAGGTGCGGTGCGTCCAATGCCCCCACATAGACGCACCGCAGTATATTAGCGCTCTCTCTTACGCTAAATTCCAACTTTATCAATCTGTTCACTACTGTCTATATTTTTTTTCATACTTCGCGGTTTGGTTCTAAAAATTGGCCAGGCTAGCATCCTTGCTGCGCTAATTTCCTCTAAGTTTTCAACACCATAGCTAATAGGGTAACGGCGTGTAATTTTTGCAGTACCAAAGAGGATATCCCAAAAGAAAAGCAGATTGCCAAAATTACCTTTATAATTGACCGCGTCATCCTCTTTGTGACGGCCATGGTGGGCATGGTGCGTAGCTGGCGTCGATATAGTGCGTTCCAAAATCCACATGATGGGTGATAGAGCAGGAATAGTATATAATTTCTTATCCCAGGCTACATCGCTATGTGCACCAACAATAACGAGCATTTTAAACACAATATATCCTGCAAAAACCCATCCCAATCCAAGGTAAATTAACATGGCAGAGAACCAGATTCCAGGCATGAATAGATAATAGAAAAAATTGTTACGATAGACCAATCTGATGCTCATATAACGGGCGTTATGATGGGCGCGATGCAAATTATAGAGCCATTCAAAATTATGCGAAGCGCGGTGCAGCCAATATTGTGTCATATCATCAAATATCAAAAATAACGCGATAGCAGCAAATATATTAATACCCGTAAGGGTATTTGCCCATTCTGGAACAATATTACCCATGGCATATTGAACAAATAATATGATAGTAGGCTGGGTCAGTACAACCAATACTGCTGAACCTAATATTTCAACGATGGCATCATCACGTGTTTGCTCATCTTTATGGAAAAAATTAGTATAAGCAAATTCCAGTAATCCAAAGATAATGAATATCCCAATGATATAATAGGTTGATTCTGGCATAGGTCATACTCCTTATCATCGTTTACACGATTTAATCGATGGATTAATTTTTGGGCTATAAAATATTGAATGTCAATCATGGCCTATGTAAGTCTCTGATTAAATCACTTAAAAGCGGTACATTATGCTCTGTGAAATAGGCGTCCAATATCCAATCTTAATGCCCGCCTCTCTCAAAATTCTGCCAACCCATGTGTTGCATGTGTTAAATGCAGTGTAGCGGCCCGTCGCTGCATAAAATATATTATTAGGACCATAGCCTTCATAAACATGCAATTTACCATTCGTATCATATGCAAAATAGGATGCGATATTATGCAAAATATGCAGATATTGTTTATGTGTAATGCGTATCTTTTTTCGATAGCTGTTAGGTTTAGGATTTTGCCTGTAATAAATATGTAACAGCGATTCCCCTGTACCAAAGGCTGCACTGACCGCATCAGACAATGTAAGGTCATTCCAATCTTGGGCATTCTGATAGACGCCTTTGTGGCCCCAGCCGATCAT
>CALDZL010000077.1 GCA_937944295.1 uncultured Sphingorhabdus sp. | reverse complement strand
CGGGGATTGAAGTTCAAACATGTAACTACGCGCGGTGAGTTGGATGAACTTGAACAAGCGAACATGCAAGAGGGCTTGAGGTGGCTTTTCGCTCGTAAGCGCGGAGATGTTCTTGATGATGCGTTTCTCAGAACGATGCATGTACGTCTATTTGGCGATGTCTGGGATTGGGCAGGAACCTTCCGTCAGCGCGAGTTGAATATTGGCATTGATCATCTCCAAATCGCGGTTCAGCTAAGCATGCTTTTGGACAATGCTCGGGTTTGGGCTGAGGAAGAAGTTTTTGTGCCACTCGAGGCGGCGGCCAGATTTCATCATCGTCTTGTGGAGATACATCTATTTCTCAATGGCAATGGCCGTCATGCACGCATCGTGGCTGATCTTTATCTACGTGACTATTTCAAGCATTCCGGGATCATCTGGAGTGGGGTAAAAAATTTACAGGTCAATTCGGAGAGAAGAGATGCGTATATAGCTTCGTTACGCTCGGCTGACGCAGGAGAATTCGATCCATTGTTGAAGTTTGTCGGTGCTAACGCAGCTGAAGACTAGAGTGTCATATGGCTCAGAGTTTTGGATATTGAGAATAACGAGTTCAGCAATTTTCAAAGACGAATGGTTTAGTTTCTACAAGATCACCTACACGTATCTGGTCGCGTTTCGACGCTCCAGCTTGCAGTTCAATAACCGCCCTGACGGGCTCGACGGAGAGTATAACCGTTGTATCATGGGCCTTTGCATTTTCATGGATCTGGATGACACGCCCACAGTGATTGAGAAAGATCATGTCGAGTGAGAAAGCGACGTTTTTCATCCAAAACGATACATTGCGGTTTTCTTCATAGATAAAAAGCATGCCTTCATCATCCCCCAATGAGCTTCGCCCCATGAGACCAAGCATTTGCTCGAAGGGATTATCCGCGATAAGCACTGAGTAGGTTTTATCATCTACTGAAATTGACATGTAGTCTGCCTCACCTATGCCAAACAATCCGAAGAGTGCGAGTGGAATGGCAAGAGCATTCATTCTTCTGCTGCCTTCTTTTCTGCGGCATAACGCAAGACTGCATCTTCGCCAAAATTATCGATGAAGAGATCGAAAGACGTTCGCAGTTCGGTTAAGGCAGCACTGCGTTTCAGATCAAGACAGTTGATGTAATCTTCCAACTCTTCAAGATAACGCTGATGTTCATCACGCGCTGTATCATAAAGAGGGTCGGATTTTTCAAGCTTGTATTCAAAGGGTTCTGCAGGTGCGTAACAGCTGCCAAGCCCATCAATCAGGCTGACAGGCAAGGAATTGTCTTGCGCATTAACAGAGAGAGGAAACCAGAAACTAAATATAACTGAACAAAGCGCCTTCATGAAGTATTACTTTGCGAGATGTATCCCGTTCGATAATTAATGCGAAAGAGTGGTGACTGAAACTCATGCGCTGTTCCAGATTCAATCGTTATTTGAAGTTCAAAGTTCACGCGTGTTGCTGGCGTACGACCGTGATACACCGTTCGATCTTCTCCGTCACGTCCGTAGCGTCCAGCAGCGGTAGTATGCGTGTAACAAAATGCTGTTTCTCTTCTAAAACCCCGGTCTTCATCTTCACGACGATAGTATAGGTGCGTGCCTTGCACACAATCATAGGCGGAAGGTCCTTGATTGAGATATCTGTACTCAACATTGTGCGCCTGATATTCGGACCCGTCCGACATGGCACAAAAGCCAAAAGGAGGAAGTGGTTTAGGAGTGCGCGTGATCCGATCAATCATGTAACCGTAGGCATCTGAGCAACCTGCGGGAAAGCCACCGGCAAGACATAGAATGACTTTGCAATCCATATCAAAGGCATGAGCAGGTTCGGCTTGTATTGCAAGCGTACCGATGCAAATAATTGCAGCAGTCATTATAGGTTTGGTTGTGCGTTTCAATTTCATCTTGGGTTCCTTTCAGTGTCCTCTGCATCTTAATTGTTGTTATCTCCGCCTAACCCGTAGGCAGTCGTGTCAATGCCAAGTGCTGTAAAGAGGCGCTGCATTTCCGCGTCAAAAATCTCCCGAGATACACAAGTTTTTTGCACTGGCGAATATATTTCACTGCCGCAATCCAGAACGGATGTTTGACTCGCCACAGAAAGAGAAGTAGTTGTCGCTGTGATAGGAGCCGACTTGTCAGGAGAGATAAGATATGACGACGTTAAAGTTGTCAGGACAGAAGCGACCGACGCGATCATCACCGTCCCAACAACATTGGTTTTGAAACTGATTATATTTAAAAACCCTAGCTTCATCCTGTTACCTTTCAGCCCTGAAGTATGTGCGGGGAAGAAAACGTACTCGGTTTAAAATGGAGTAGCTGAAGTCATCCTTCGCGGCACCAATCGGGGCAAATATTGACTTAAACATACCGTAAATTTCTTGTGAGAAGGAGCCATCTAAACCAGCAATCTCCTAACCCTATGTTAAGTCGGACATGGGTTAAATCAGACGGCTGCCTTACTTTGTGGGCCATCCATTGGTTGAAGGAAATCATTGGCCGCACTGATAATTATCTCACTGAGTTGAGGTACAATTTTTTCCAAAGAATGGAGCACATAAAGATACATGTCGATGGTGAGCGTTTCTCCTGGACACATATTAATTAGTCTACCGTTTTCAAGATAATTTTGAGCAAGCGGTGTTGGCACCATGGCCCAAGCTTTGCCATCAAGGCAGGTATTCATGATTGAATAGAGTGATGGGAAACTGTCGCTAGTACATTCATAGAGATTACCATTGAGTTGTGTGAGAAATCTGCTTGCCAAATCAGGTGCAGAATTATGTGCCACACTTGGTGCACGACGAAGTTTGCTTATATCGATTTGCCCATCAAAATACTTGTGTGCAAATGCTGCACTAGAGACGGGCATATAATTTTGCTTGCCAAGATGGTGGGCCTTGTAAAGCGGGTTGTCCCACCAATTGCCTGAGATAGCGACGCAAGCTTCACCATTGTCCATTTTCATTTGCATAAGTTCTTCATCATGCTTTGTGGTATTGATAAGAAAGTCGCTTTGATGATCGGCAAAAATCACAAGTTGTTCTAATAAGCCTGTCGGGATGAGGTTATCGTCAAACATCAACTCAATGCTGATGGGGTCGATCTCATTCGTTTCAAACAGCTGACCATGGTTGAGGTGTAGTTTGGTTTCCAGAAGTCTTACTTGCTCGAGATGTCTGCATAATCTGTTTCCAAGCTTCGTGGTTTTAACCGGGTTTCTGGAAATAAGGGGCGCACCCCATCGTTGCTCAAGCCATTTCATTTTCTGAGATATGGCAGAGCGGGTTACGGTGAGTTTAATCGCC
>CALDZL010000076.1 GCA_937944295.1 uncultured Sphingorhabdus sp. | reverse complement strand
AATGAGGGTGTCAGAGCGGGTGTCTCTGAGCGCCATAGTGAAAACCTTGCCGCCGCGTTTGAGAAGTCCGAAGACAGGGACTTTTCCAGCAGCACCTCGGCCTCGCTTGCCTTTGCGAACGCCTCCGAAATAACTCTCGTCAACCTCTACTTCACCCGCCAGTTCGGCTGTCTCTTCAATCAGACGATCATATATTATCAGTCGCAACTTATGATAAAAATTGGTTGCCGAAACCTTATTAATACCGATCAAAGAAGTCGCGGTTCGCGCTGGTGTCCCTGCAACAAAATACTCTAAAAGCCGATTTGTTTGAAAATATGACAGTTTTGAGAGCTTTAAACGCATGTGATAAGCCTATAGTGTTAAATCTCATAGGTCAGCCCCAAAACAAATTATAGCGAAATAGTATATCCAATAATTCTGTGGACAATATCTATCTAATCATTGGCAAGAATGAGGTTGCTGGGCTATCATCTCTTTATGGGATTTTATGGCGGATAATGTAGACAATATAATTAATGGTGATGGCAAGTTAGTAAAGGATAAAAAGCCTGCTAAGCCAAAAACTGCGGCAAAAAAAAAGAGCGGGCCAACGCCCATGATAGTGCAATATTTAGCATTAAAGGCCAAAGCCAAAGATTGTTTATTATTTTACCGTATGGGTGATTTTTTTGAACTATTTTTTGACGATGCGACGCTTGCTAGTCAAATATTAGACATTGCCCTTACATCGCGCGGTGAACATGATGGTGTCCCCATTCCGATGTGCGGTGTTCCCGTACATAGCAGCACAGCCTATTTGGCTAAACTCATAAAAAGCGGTCAAAGAGTTGCGATTGCCGAACAAGTTGAAACCCCTGCTGAGGCGAAAGAGCGCGGCGGATATAAAGCTTTAGTTGAACGCGATATCATTCGCTATGTCACTGCTGGAACATTAACCGAGGACAGTTTGCTAGATGCAGCGCAGGAAAATATCCTGATTGCTATAGCGCCAATGAACGATGAGGCCGCCATTGCTGCTGCTGATATTTCAACGGGACATTTTGAAACATTTACATTATCTCCCGGGGCCATTGACGGTGAATTGGCACGGTTGAATCCCAGCGAAATCATCCTGCCTGTCGGTCATAAATTAAAGATGAATACCAACAATAAAGGTCAATGCTCCATCATTGAACGTCCCAAAAATGAATTTGATTCCTTAAAGGGCAAAGATCATATTAAAACCCATTTTAATATGGCGTCTTTAGAAGGTTTTGGTGATTTTTCACGATCAGAATGCTCTGCAATGGCGGGACTATTATCTTATTTGGACTATGTCGGGCGCGGCAATATGCCATTCCTTAAACCGCCCACTAGGCGTCATGTAAATGCGCATTTACTGATTGATAAAGCCACGCGCGAGAGTTTGGAAATTACAGTCACTCAAAGTGGTGACAAAAAGGGCAGTCTGTTGCATGATATTGACCGCACTGTGACGGGTATTGGTGCACGGCAATTAGCACGTGATGTTGCTGCACCTTTAACGGATAAGGCAGCGATAAGCCAGCGGCTTGACCTGGTTAGCTGGTTTCATAAAACTCCTTTAATGCGCGATACTATACGCGGAACGCTGCGCCAATTACCCGATATTGCCCGCGCCATAGGCCGTATAGTTGCCGGGCGCGGAAGCCCTAGAGACCTGGGACAACTGCGTGATGGATTGAATGGTGCACGGAATTTGCGAGAAAATCTCGCTGAAATATCACATAGACCGGAATTATTAGATAAGCTGCTGCCCGAATTCGATGGGCATGGCGATATAGTGGATCTATTATCGCGTGCATTAGTCGATACCCCGCCAACCGAAACAGCCAATGGCGGTTATATTGCCCAAGGTTATGATGCAGCGTTGGATGAACTGCGCGAAACTGGGCGCAATAGCCGCAATATTATTGCCCAACTAGAAGCCAGCTACCGCGATAAAACTGGCATCACAAGCCTAAAGATAAAACATAATGCAGTGCTCGGATATTTCATCGAAGTCCCTGCCAAATATGGTGATATTTTAATGGCCGAAGATAGCGGCTTTACCCATCGGCAAACGATGGCAGGAGCTGTGCGCTTCAATGCAATCGATCTGCACGAGGAGGCGGTTAAAATCACCCAAGCGAGCAATCATGCACTTATCGCCGAGGCCGCGCATTTGGAGGATTTAATCGCCCTTACTTTTGAAAGGCGCGATAGAATTGCACGCAGCGCCGATGCAATCGCTCGTTTGGACGTTGCAGCATCAATGGCAACGCGTGCCACAGAAGGGCAATGGTGTCGCCCAGAATTTGCCAATGAACCTATATTCCATGTGCAATCTGGGCGACATCCCGTTGTAGAAAGTGCCCTTATCACGAGCAATGAGCGTTTTATAGCCAATGATACAGCGTTGGATAATGCCAATCGATTATGGCTAATCTCTGGTCCTAATATGGGCGGTAAATCTACCTTTTTGCGGCAAAATGCACTAATTATCATATTGGCGCAAATGGGCGGTTATGTTCCCGCAATTTCTGCAAAGTTGGGCATAGTAGATCGATTGTTCAGCCGCGTTGGGGCATCAGATAATCTAGCCAAAGGCCAATCAACATTCATGGTCGAAATGGTCGAAACCTCAGCAATATTAACCCAAGCCACCAAAAATAGCTTTGTTATCTTAGACGAGGTAGGGCGTGGTACATCCACCTATGATGGATTAGCCTTAGCATGGGCCGTGGTAGAATCGGTTCATGAAAATATCAAATGCCGCTGTTTATTCGCAACCCATTATCATGAGTTAAACAGATTATCAGACAGCTTAGACGCGCTATCGCTACACCATGTTCGCGCCAAAGAATATAAGGGCGATTTGATATTATTGCATGAGCTATCTGACGGAGCCGCAGACCGCAGCTATGGATTAGCTGTCGCCAAATTGGCAGGCATACCAAAACATACATTATCACGTGCTAAGATGATATTGGAAAAGCTCGAAAAAGGCCGACAAGACACAGGCGGTATCGCTGCAGGGCTTGGCGAGCTACCTTTATTTGCAGCCGCAGCGCAAGAAAAAGAAACAGTCGATGAGCTACGCAATTTTGTAGAAACTTTAGACGTTGATTCTTTGAGTCCACGCGATGCATTAGAAAAATTATATGATATCAAACGATTGTTATAATTTTAATGCAATAAAGCACTATTTTAGATAGAAAATTGTCGCACCAATCAAGTTTAGTTCTACCTATATTTGCCTTGCTATTATCACCCTAATTTGGCAGGTCTCAAATCTTATGAGTACAGATTATCTTGACCCATCCATATTGACCAAAGCAGAAACTTTAACCGAGGCCCTTCCCTATTTACAGCGCTATGCGGGTAAAACATTTGTTGTGAAATACGGCGGCCATGCCATGGGCGATGCAGCTTTAGCGCAGCAATTTGCTGAGGATATTGTCTTGCTCAAAGCTGTAGGCATTAACCCCGTAGTTGTGCATGGCGGCGGTCCACAAATAGGTGCAATGCTAGACCGGGTTGGTGTCAAAAGCCAATTTATCGACGGACTTCGCGTCACCACCAGAGAAACAGCCGAAATTGCCGAAATGGTATTGTCGGGTGCTATCAATAAAGAATTGGTGAGCTGGATCAGCAAGGCTGGCGGTAAAGGCGTTGGTATTTCTGGCAAAGATGGTAATTTTGTCCGTGCCCATAAAATACGCCGCACCCAAAAAGACGAAGATAGCAATATTGAACGGATTATAGATTTAGGCTTCGTCGGCGAACCATATAGCGTAGATCGTAAAATTATCGACAGTATAAGCAGCGATGGTATGATCCCTATTATTGCACCCATTGCTATAGGCGATGATAGCAATACTTATAATATTAATGCCGACACAATGGCAGGTGCAATAGCCGCAGCCCTAGATGCAGCGCGCTTATTCTTGCTCACCGATGTCGCAGGTGTATTGGACAAATCTGGCGAATTACTAACAGATTTATGCTTAAAGGATGTTAAGACGTTGCAAAGTGATGGCACTATTTATGGCGGGATGATACCAAAGCTCGAAACCTGCACCCATGCCATAGTAAATGGTGTTGATGCAGCCGTAATTTTGGATGGGCGAGTACCCCATGCCATGCTGATTGAGATGTTCACGCGCGGCGGGGCTGGTACATTAATCCACCAATAAGGTTTTTATAGATTATAGTTTTTAATGTATAAAAAATATATGGCTAACTGTTTTATATGGTTGATACAGTTGGAATAGTGAGATATTGATTTTTTATAAATCATATGGAGAAAAATATGCTAATCGCCCTCATACAGATAATATCACTATTGGCTAATATATTTGTTACAATCGTCATTGTGTCCTTCATCATGGGTATTTTAATCTCATTCAATGTCATCAGCCTATCCAATCAATATGTGGAGGCCATTTATAGGTCAGTAAATGCATTGATCGATCCCTTAACGCGACCAATTCGCAAATATATGCCCGATACGGGGATGATAGATTTTTCACCCATGGTGTTGATTATTGGTTTGCAAATATTACTTATCTTATTGAGTAATTTAGAATTATCGATGCGCTGATATTATGCACGATCCAAAAGCATCAACTGCACATATAATTAACGGCAAAGCCTTTGCTTTAAAACTGCGCGAGAAAATAGCTGCTAAAGTTCCTGATTTTGTCAAAGCATCAGGACGAAAGCCTGGTCTGGCTGTAATTTTGGTTGGCGATGATCCCGCCAGTAAAGTCTATGTTGGATCAAAAGGCAAAGCCACTATCGCTGCTGGCATGAACAGTTTTGAACATCTCCTGCCCGCCAATGTGGCGCAAGAAGATCTAATCGCGCTGGTCAAAAAATTAAATGATGATGATGCGGTCGATGGGATATTGGTGCAATTGCCCTTGCCCGATGGTTTGAACGAACAAGAGGTCATAGCCGCATTAGACCCCGATAAAGATGTCGATGGCCTACATGTCATAAATGCGGGACGTTTGGTTTCGGGTCAAAAAGCGATGGTCCCCTGCACCCCACTAGGCTGTCAGATTTTGCTCAAAGATTATTTGGGCGATCTATCGGGCCTCAATGCCGTGGTATTAGGTCGTAGTATCTTGGTAGGCAAACCGATGGCGCAATTATTGCTCAATGAGAATTGCACCGTCACTATGGCGCACAGCCGCACCAAGAACCTGCCCGATGTTGTGCGCGCCGCCGATATAGTGGTTGCCGCCGTTGGTCGGCCCGAAATGGTTAAGGCGGATTGGCTCAAAGCTGGTGCAATCGTCATTGATGTTGGTATTAATCGGCTTGCACCGACAGATAGCAAACCTAAAGGCCGATTGGTTGGCGATGTCGATACGCATAATGCTATGGCGCACGTAAAAGCGATAACCCCAGTGCCGGGCGGCGTTGGCCCAATGACCATTGCCTGTTTGCTCCGCAATACATTGCTCGCCGCGCACCGCCGTAATGCTATAGATGATCCCGAAATTTAGCACCTAATCCAGATACTAATAATTGACGCTTATTTTTAATGTGATAAGGGCCAAATATGTCCGAACTCTTTATATCCGCATTTATTACATTTTTTGTCGCTATTGACCCACCCGGCTGTGCCGCTATTTATGCGAGCCTAACAAAGGGCGCAACTGTGGTCCAGCGCCGCAATATGGCAATTCGCGCCGTATTGGCGGCAGCTGCGATATTACTGATATTCGGATTTTTTGGCGAAGCTTTATTGGGCGCTATGGGCGTATCATTGGCTAGTTTTCGTATAGCAGGCGGCATCATGCTGTTCATCATTGCGCTGGAAATGGTGTTTGAAAAACGCACCCAGCGCCGCGAAGATCGCGCCCAAGAAATTATCGACACACCCGAGGTCGAGGATGTTTCCATCTTCCCCATGGCCATACCGATGATTGCTGGCCCTGGGACTATCGCCGCTCTCATGCTCTATATTGGTCGCAGCGAGACATGGGATGATAAATTCATCGTGCTAGGCGCGGTAGCGGCTATTTTGGTTATCATGCTCGTATCGCTCTTATCAGCTAGCTGGATCATCAAGCTATTAGGGCCAAAGATCGAAACTGTCTTAACCCGCGTTTTGGGCGTTATCTTAGCCGCCCTTGCGATTCAATTTGTGGTTGATGGCATACAGCAAAGCTTTGGCATCACGGTTGGGTAAACCCTTAACAACTTAGTTCTTTAATATGTCTTTCCATGCAACCCCTCTAAAAATTGCTTGGCCTGTTTTTGGTGATGGTCTTTTTTATCATCACCCATATTTTCGGCCATGCGCACCATCATTGCCCAACGCGGGTTTTTGCGCAAGTCATCGGCCTGTTGCAATATCCAGCTCCAATAGAGGCCATCCCAGCTATCGCACCAATCGCCCTTCACATAATGGCTCATCTTGCGCACATAGTTGGATCCAGAGAAATAAGGCTTGGTGGTAATCTGTCCGCCATCGGCATGCTGGCTCATCGCATAAACATTGGGTACCATCACCCAATCATAGCTATCGATAAAGAGTTCCATGAACCATTTATAAATTTCATCGGGATTAATTTCGCACAAAAACATAAACCCACCCAGCAGCATGAGCCGCTCTATATGGTGGCAATATCCCGTTTCTAATATGCGTTTGATACAATTATCAATCGGCAATATTCCTGTGCTGCCATCATAAAAAGCCGCTGGCATAGCCTGTTTATGCTGCCAATGATTGGTGGTGCGCATCGAAACGCCCAAATCAACATAGCTCGCGCGCATAAATTCGCGCCAGCCAATAATCTGCCGCACAAACCCCTCTAGGCTAAGCAGCGGCACATCATGTTGATCGGCATACTTTATGGCGGTATCGATAATCATCTTCGGATCGAGCAAGCCAATGTTGAGCATCGGCGTAAGCAAGCTATGATAGAGATAATTTTGATCTTCGACGATCGCATCTTCATAGGGGCCAAAATTCGCAAATCTATGCTCTAAAAAATCGGATAGCCAATCTTTGGCACCGCTATGGTCAATCGGATAGAGGAAATTTTCATCATCGCCTAATGCTTCAGGGAATTGCTGGCGCACATATTTCTTAGCATCCCGAACATATTCATTGTCTGTTGGGCTTGGCAATTTAGGCAGATCATCAATCATTTCTTTGGGCAGCTTTTTGCGATTATCCTCATCAAAGCTCCACTGCCCCCCCACGGGGCCGCCATCCTCTATCAATAGATTAAGCCGCTTACGCTGATACTGATAAAAATCAGCCATAAACCAGCGTTTCTTACCTTTACGAAAGGCCCTATTATCAGCATTTGTATTGAGGAAATTCGGACTATCCAAGACCTCAAGCTTTGATGCACTCAGATATTTTCTTATGCGCTTTTCAAGGGTAAAATCCACCACATCATAATATGTGATTATATCAAAGCCATCCAATATCTGCGCGATATTATCCCAATGCGCCGATGCATATTCGATATATTCCACATTCATTTTACGCTTTATCAGCCTATCATAATGACAGCGCATTGATGCACGGTGCAATATCAATTTTTGTTTGTGAAAATTGCACGGATATTGGTCATCACCATAAAACAGCCGGTCTTCTATCATAACGATTAAATCAAGCTGCTGCGTAAAAGCTGGATGATCGTAATATAATTGATGCGGAAAGATTAGCAGCGCATGCTTCACAATTTCACCTATATTACAGTTCTTATTAATGCCTTCATTACCACAATCATTGTAATGTTACGCGGTCATTATCATCGTCATGCGCACCAAAAAACTGCATCAGCTGAATGATAAGTTCGCTGCGTTCCGATAATTTCTTGGCTTCTAAACAGGCTTGTTTTGCCGCAATGTCAAAGGGCGCGACTTGTGCAATTGCATTGACCAATGATGTGTCATCAAGCTGTGTTACGGCATCCCAATCAACACTATAGCCCAAAATATCAGCAAATTTTCGCGATTCAATTTCCAATGAGGCACGCTCTGCACTCGCCAGGCTCTCATCTTCGCCTTCATCCCATAATGTTACTTCTGCTTGGCGAAAAGCCGTATTAACGTCTAATTCTCGATCAATGGTGAAACGCCTAACGCCCTCTAAGATAATATTGTAGCGCCCATCGTCCATAGCCTCTATATCGGCCATACGGCCTAAACATCCCACAGAGAATAATTCTGGCGGATCGCTGGGAGAGCGGCTTGATTGGGGTTGTATCATCCCAATCATTCTATCGCGGGCCAGCGATTCATTTATCATCGCCTGATAACGCGGTTCAAAAATATGTAGCGGCAGCTGCATCCCTGGAAATAATATCGCACCAGGCAATGGGAAAATCGATATTTTCATCTGATTCATAAGCTTATTTATCCGAATAATATGGCCGATAATTTGCGTCTATTTTGCGCTGTCCAAGGATCCGTAAGACCGACCAGTTCAAATATTTCAAGCAGCCTGATGCGCGCAGCACCCTCATTCCAATCGCGGTCATGGGCAATGCTCGCCAATAATATGTCGGCGGCTTCATCGCGCATGCCACCAGCAAAAAGAGCATTGGCAAGTTCAAAAGCGGATCCTCCATCCTCTGGGTTTTGCGCATAGCTATTTCTGAGACCTTCTAATTCATCAGGGGTTTTGCTCTCGGCTGCGAGTGTGATAGCATTTTGCGCACGCGAAATAGCCGTTTCTTTTTTCTGTTCATCGCTCAATTGATCCAGCATCTCTTGGGCTTTTTCAGCCTCGCCCAATGCCACCATAGAGCGCACCATACCCGATACAGCATCCATATTATCAGGCAACACCGTTAATATCTGACGGTATATTTCAAAAGCTGCTGGTGCTTCATTATTGCCCAACGCTTCTTCTGCCGCCACTATCATAGCTGCTAATTGTTCGGGCGGAATACCAGCATCTCCGCTACCTTGAACTGGTAGTTTTTCGAGCAATTCATCTAACATCTTCATCAATTCTGATTCTGTTCGGACACGCGTTAGGTCCGCAACAGGTTGCCCTTGAAACATCGCATAAACGGTCGGGATCGAACGGATTTGAAACTGTGATGCAATGAATTTTTCTACATCAACATCTATTTTTGCAAGTAATACACCTCTATCAGCATATTGCGCTACAATTTTTTCCAAAATCGGGGTAAGTTGTTTACATGGTTCGCACCATTCAGCCCAGAAATCAAGGATCACCAATTTTTCCATTGAGGGCTTAATAACAGTGTCTTGGAAAACAGTAAGAGCTTGCTGCTCTTCTGTCGTCAATGATGCTGTGGCCACTATATTCTCCCTAAAAATTTAATTGCTCAATGGGTTAAATCTATGATCAAATTAGGCGAAACAATCATAGCAATAATAATTTATATCCCATCCTATAGAATATAATGACAAAAAATGAAGCCTAATCCCACTGAAATAGCTATGTTTCATATAATTAAACCATCTAAGCTCATTTTTATAGGCATTAATAGACGTTTTAGGCTTGCAGCTATGAAAATCCCATGCTAACCGCGCTTTTCTAGTGTTGGATATAACCAAAACGCCAAGCGGGCGTAGCTCAGTGGTAGAGCATCTCGTTGCCAACGAGAAGGTCGAGAGTTCGAATCTCTTCGCCCGCTCCATTTCCTAAGAAATTAAACCCTTACACTCCAGCGGCTTAGTTACCAATTGCCGCGATTTTGCTAGTGTAACGAGGAATTTGTGGACAAAATGTGGGTCATTTTGCGGACCAATACCTTCGCTGGAGCTTGTGCAGGAAGATACGCGGCATCTGGAAAATAGGGCGGGCCATTGGCATTATAACCGCCGTGTTCCCTCGTGCGCGGTGCAGTCGCAGAAATGGCCGAGGGTGAGGGGCAGTCAGCAATGGCGGGTGCTGAGCTGCTCAAATCAGAACGTCGGCGCGAGCTGCAGCAAATACGCTCTCCCGTGGATGGCACGGTGCAACAATTAACCCTCACCACCATTGGCGGCGTGGTGCAACCTGCCGAACCGATCATGGTGATTGTGCCCGATGATGCTGCCGTTCAAGTGAGTGCCCAAACCCTCAATAAGGACATTGGTTTTATCTATGAAGGCCAGCCCGTGCGCGTTAAAATGGAGGCGTTTAATTTCACCGACTATGGTCTGATCGAGGGCGTGGTGGATAATATCAGTCGTGATGCCATTGCCGATGAAAATCTTGGCCTTGTTTATGCGGCGCGGATCAAACTCAATAAAGACCATCTCATCATCAACGGCAGGAAGCAAGTGATCGGTCCGGGCCTGCAAGTCCAAGCAGAGATTAAAACTGGCGAGCGGCGCATCATCCAATATCTGCTATCCCCCATTGCACAAACTATGGATGAAGCAGGACGCGAGCGGTAACTATATTAGCAGAATAAATGAAAATTTGCCTAATTCGCTTATGTTTCAAGTAAAGTTACAAAAATTATAAAATAAATATTGAATTATTTTAAATCTAATATAGTCTGCTTGAAATGTTATGAAATAGTGCTGCGGATTCTCAAGGGGGGAATCTTACCACATATCATAGCTTCTCTGCTTAAGGGGGCGGAGTGATATTATGATGAGAGGGATATTCTCGAAGCCACATGCAATAATCGCTTGCTGTGCTAGCGCACTACTGTTGGCTGGGTGTTCTCAATCTGAATATTATGGTATCAATCTTAAGCCTGTTGTAGATATCCAGCCAACAAAAATACAGTCGCTTGCGAGCCGTGCTAAATCTGGTGACAAAGAAGCACAGCTAGAATTGGGTATATTGTTTGAAACTGGACGGAATGGCCTTAATAAAGATCTGGAAAAAGCCAAAGCGCTCTATGTAGAGGCTGCTCGCGACATTGCTCTGACTCAAACCACATTTACCACTGAAGATAATATAGTTAAATCCCAAACCACTACCACTGGAAAGACTATCAAAGGGTTGGAGGAAGCGAGGGCTAGGCTTGAAAGTTTAGAGCACGTGAATAGTGTAAAAGGTGGGGCATATGAATAAAATATTATGGCTATCAATATTTTTACTCGGTTGCGCTGATGGCAGTGCGCAAGATCGCGAGAATAAGATTGTTGATGAGGTGACGCAGAATGAGAAAAAACCATCAGTAATGAATGATGGTGAAATTGATCTCAAAAAGCAAATAATGCTATCAGACAGCCCTGAAACAACTCAAAAAAGACATCAAGAAAATAGTAAAATATATTTGAAACAGTTAAAATCAGCACCAATTTATACATCCGAAATTAGAAGTTATTTGATTAAAAATGTAGGTGACTACAGATGGTCAAGACCTGTTATTGACGAATTTAGAGGTCTTGAACATGAGTTTCATTGTATCCATGATCCAATAATGATTCAACGTGCGGAATTAGATGGATGGCAGCTTGCAAAATGTACACAAAATAGAGCTATATTTTTTCGGGAAATCGAGAATAGACGTCCACAATGTGAAGAGCGCCCAAAAGTATCAGAGCTATACCACACATTAGAGTTTACGGTTCGTAACGCTTGGTATCCCGTTGCCAATCCAGTAAATTTATCTGCTGATGAATATATTGAAAAGACAAGAAAAAGACTGGGTATTGATTTTGAACGACCTACAAGATTTGAAGTTCCATTTGATCATCCTCAAGTAAAGAAATTTTATGCCGAGATGTCTGAGGATAAGCTTGAGTATATTATTCCTAAAACCCTAAGGTTTGATCGGATTGTTTTTGCTAGTCCCACCGACATTCAATCAATCAGTTTTTGGGATACTACGAATAAAAGGTGTGAGCGAAATGCCAGGGGTTGGCAATATACAGGGCAAGGTTATTTTGTTTTAGATACCCCATCGTCTTCATATCAAGAAATGTCCAAACAATTGCTAAAACTTAAAACATATGTGAGGTAAATATGACAGGTTCACGTACTGCAAATTCAAGAAATCCTACTAACTCTAGTGATAGCGTACAGAGTCCACTTCACCTTGAAGGTTTTAGAGAGACGGTTGGCTATAACCCCGAAAATAATACAATTGACTCTAGTCGTTTGCAGGATGGATATAAATGGGTGTTACGGGATATTGCATCGCGAAACGGTGCTGATAATCAGGATGGTGTATACACGCCTTGGGACCCTGATTGGGTTTTCTGGATTACTGAAGCTTAGAGGATTAATGCAGGTGAGCCTACTGCATCGGCTGAATTTATTAGATTATATAATAGAGTAAGCAATGGTGACGATTATGATAATCAAGCTGTATCAGATCAAATAGCTACCGCCTTTCTTGGGCATATCGCAGAAACGGGGAGCTATCAGAATCTAACGCAGATAATTAATATAGATGCCGGCATTGCTGTTAATTTAGCAGGAGGTGATTATTCCAAATGGGGAGGGAGTTTTTATTATTGGAATACGCAAGTTTATGACGTAATTTTTGACGATGATGGGAATGTTGTAGGTGACCCTAAAGAGCGTTTTGATGATGAAGCTAGAACTGATCCGACAACAATTGGCGAACTTATTTTGCGTGACCCAGAGCAGCTTGAAGAGTTTACCAGTAATCTAGCGGATACTTTGACGCAAATTGATAGTTTTACTAGGTTTTTCGATGTTGTTGTTGAAAATCCATTCGGTCTTGGATTTATAGTAGGAAATCCAGGCGAGATTGATCTACCTGGTCCACTTAATGTGGTTTTGAATAGGCAAGAAATAGAAGGTGGATTTGCTGCTTTAACTGCCATCAATAACTTACCTCCAGAAGCTAGAAATGAATTTCTTCGCAAATTGGATGAATCAGGCAGTGAAATCCCTGAAGCAGCAAAGGCAAAGCAAGCATTAGACGGTTTTTTTGAGATATTAGGTATTGGTCCATTGACATTGCTATTTGCAAGCGCAAATGGCGGCGCTCTTCCTGAAGAGCTTAGGCGTGATTTGCTTCAAAAGCGTTTAGACCAAGCTAGGTCACGTGCTCTAAAAAATGCTGCTGATGGCACTGAAGCTGAGAGTGACGATGTCCCGCCTCGTGCAAATATCCTTGAGAGGTTCGTTACTGATTTTGCACAAAATCTCGGTCAAGGGCTTCAGATCATTGATGGCGGGCAGCTTGGTATTGCAATTGGCAGCGCTTTGGCAAGCCGTATTACCGATGATACTTTTGGACAAATTGGCGCTTCTGCAACTTTAAAAACAACATTGGGTGCGTTTGGAGAGTTAATCGATCGTGAAGTATTTAATACAGCAGAATCAGAATTAACCACTGATTTTCTTGGCAATGGCTTTGATGGTTTCTTTAAATCACTCGCTAATAACTTCGTGGGCAGTGGCGTTGGGGCGCTTTCTTCTTATTTAACAGCTGAATTGGTTGGTGCTATTGGTCTAGATGGCGTTTCGGGCGAGGTTGCGAATTCGCTCGGTGGTGCTGTTATCAATAGAGTATTGAGCAACCTTGCTTCAAACATTAACCCTCTTCAAGATGCTGCGGGCGTCTTTGATGGTATCAATAGTGGTTTGCTGGTTAACGCGGCGGCTTCTTATGTAGGGTCGCAACTCGCAAATGCAATTTATTCTCCTGAAAGTGTAGGCGGTCAAATTGGCTCGCAAATTGGTGGAGCCTATGGCGGATTTGTTGCTGGACAAATTCTTATTGCTGGAGGGGTACTGAATCCAGCAGCAATAGCGGCGGCAGTTGTCGCGGTAACTATATATAGAACATTAGGGGCTTTGATAGGTTCTATCTTTGGCGGAACTCCAAGGTCAGGGGCAGACTCGCAGTGGGATGAAAACCAACAACAATTTGTCACAGCTAATTCTTATGCTCGTAAAGGTGGTTCGGAACAAGAAGCTCTATCCTTGGCTGGTGCTGTAACTGATAATTTTAATAGTATATTGGCAATTACAGGGTCAACTTTATTAGACGCTAGTGCTATTCAAACAGGCAATTACGGTAAACGGAAAAGAGATTTTGTCTATCGTGCTACATCTACACGCGATAAGCATCAAATTACAGCGCGTTTTAACGGTGATACTGGTGCAATAGATCTTATTAATCACGGTACCTATATTGGTTTGAATGATTTAGTTGATGAACTTGCTGGTGGTAATATCTATGTGAAGCGCGCTCTAAAACAAGCTCTTGCAAATGCTGGTGGTAATCCTAACAGCAATGCTGCTGGTGCTGCGGGTGAATTTTCTTTCGAGACGCTCGTTGGCGATCTTACAATAGCGCAGGATTACAGCAGCTTTCTGGACAATCAAGAGATTATAGGGGCAGTTATAGGAGCGGCTACTGAAAGCGCCTTTACTGCGGGCTGGTTGGTAACGCTCGCTCGCGCCTCAGAACTTGGTATCAACAAAAGATCAACC
>CALDZL010000075.1 GCA_937944295.1 uncultured Sphingorhabdus sp. | reverse complement strand
CAAAGCCCATTGCGGGGCTATTTCCACGGGTACTAATATATTCCATGTAAAGCGGTTAGCGATATGCGAACATAATCGCAAGTTTTGAGTGATTATGAATGCTGTTTGTTACATTGTTGATAAGGTAGAGAAGCAATGAGTCTTGGGAAATAAAATATTGGTATCTCTATTAAATATTGACTTATTTTTAATTATAATAGAGTCTAATTACTTATAAGGAGATTCGTAATGTCAAATATAGCAGACCGCAGCAGCGAGTATGATATATCAATAGCTGTTATGAAATATCTAAGGGGAATAACAAGCAAGTCTGCTACTACATCAGATGTCAAAAAAAACGTTCCTAATTTTATCTCGTTGACAGTGGAGGATAAACAGACCTCTGAGACGCGAGAGAACGAACAAGTTTGGCAACAAGTTGTTGGTAATATAGTGAGCCATCGTAAAGATTCTAACAGTAATTTTATAAATCGAGGTTTATTAGACTATGACGGAAAGCTATTAAGTATTACTCCTGAGGGCGAGTTGTTCTTATCAAAGAAGTCCATTTAAGAGTATTTAGCTTTATAACCATTTGGTATCCAACATAATTCTGTTTTACCAAATGTACTTTTATCCCATACAAACCAAGCATATGCAGTGGTACCAGAACCTTTTCTCTCCGCGTCTTTTGGATAAAAGGTAATACGCTCACTAAAGACCCACACGCGTGAAGGTGGCGTATTCGTGAAGATAGTCTCTTGTCTATTTTTACCTTCAAGAAATGCTAGTCGCAGTAACAATGCAAATTTCTTGTTCGAGGATTTTAAACCTGCTTTAACGAAACCTTCGGCTGCATTGTAAGGAGGATTTGTAATTATGTTGTCAGCTTGTCTATCAGTATTGAGAAAGTCGATATTTGCCTCTCCATATCCACGATCAAATAAATCAGAACTTATAATGTTTTGCCCTGTATTTTGCAATACTTTAGACATGGCACCATCTCCACAAGCGCTCTCCCAAATATCTCCTTTAAATTGTTCATTATCAATCAAAGCATGCGTTGCCCAAGCAGGTGTCGGGAAAAAATCAGCTCCTCTAAGGTCTGCAAAACGTTTGGTAGTAGGTTTATAACCACCATTGAGATTATATGTCATATCCATACATAAAATATAACAGAATCAGAGTATTAGTCAACACTATCTAAGTGACTCTATAGGTTCACTTTTATTAAAATATGCATGCCATCTTTATCCCAAACCGGCTTTGACAAAGTCGGCACATCGCTTGCCGATCATGATGCCCCTTTCATCTTAGCAAAAGCGCCTCTGCGGTTTTGCGTAAAAAGATGAAATCACAAGGATTCTGAGCATATTAATTAGAATAGATTCGTCTTTATCCCAAATCGGCTTTGATGAAATCGGCGCATCGCTCACCGATCATGATGCTCGGTGCATTGGTATTACCGCTCACTATCTTGGGCATGATGCTGGCATCGGCGATATACAGACCTTCTAATCCTTTGAATTTCAGGTTCGTATCAACCACGGCATCTTCATCGCTACCCATTCGGCATGTGCCCACGGGGTGATAGACAGTGTCGGCTTTATCGCGGATAAGCTGGTCGAGCGCATCATCATCATGCAGCGGTGTATCATAGCGATCGGTTAGGCCAAAATCGGATAAGGGGCTGGTTTCAGCAAAACGATGGATTTGGCGCACGCCAGCGCGCATCGTCACCATATCGCGCTCATCATCAAGGAAATTTGGGTCAATACGCGGCGGGGCTGCGGCATCATTCTTATAAAGCCCGACGCTGCCCACACTATAGGGCCGCAGCACGCATGTATGGATGCTTAGGCCATGGCCTTTTGGACGTTCCTTACCATGATTTTCGAGCGGCCCAGGGATAAAGTGAAATTGCGTATCGGGCGCTGGTATATCGGGCGTAGATGACCAAAATCCGCCAGCCTCGGCATAGGGTGTGGTCATGATACCCGTGCGCTGGAGGCGATGTTCGATGATAGAGCGTAGCATTTTAAAATTCGCGCCCATGCTATCACCGATAAGATCACGCGATTCTGATCTCCAGCCGCCAACATAGTCAATATGGTCTTGCAGATTTTGTCCAACTTCTGATTTCTCGTACATCATTTCAATGCCATGCGGTTTTATATCTTTGGCGCGGCCAATACCCGATAATTGTAATATTTGCGGTGAACCAAATGCGCCTGCTGATAATATAACGGTGCCGCGAGCTTTAATGATTTCAGATGATTTGCCTTTGCGGATTTGTACGCCTGTTACGCGGCCCTCATTAATGATTAGCTTCTCAACCAAGACTTTGGTGCGTACATCAACATTGTCTTGATCTTTAACAGGGTCAATATAGGCGCGGGAGGCCGACCAACGTTCGCCGCCTTTTTGGGTGACTTGGAACATGCCAATACCTTCTTGCTCGCCGCCGTTAAAATCATCGGTGATTTTAAGCTGCAGATTGCGCGCGGCTTCTATAAAGGCGGTACTCGATGGATTGGCATATTTTTGGTCCATTACGTTGAGCGGGCCATCGGAGCCATGCTGATCACCGCTGAGGCGCTCATTGCCCTCTGATCGGATAAAATAGGGTAGGACGTCTTTATAGGACCAGCCATCACAGCCCATATCTGCCCAATTGTCATAATCCCATTTGTTACCGCGAATATAGACCATCGCATTAATCGCGCTTGATCCGCCCATGCCGCGTCCGCGTGGTTGATAGCCAATGCGGCCATTCAGCCCTTTCATAGGCACTGTATCAAATTTATAATTGCCGCTGTTCGGGATGAAAGGAAATAGGCCTGGCGTGGTGTAGACAAAGCCATTATTTTTGCCGCCCACTTCG
>CALDZL010000074.1 GCA_937944295.1 uncultured Sphingorhabdus sp. | reverse complement strand
CTTGGGGAACCAGCGTGGGTGGTCGGTAAAATTGTATAAGCGGTGACGCCGCCGCTAATGAGCAAGAGGCCCAATATTCCGCTTGCAATATATCTTTTTTTCATACGCTATACTCTCTATGGATCATTGCTGCGTTCGCCGTTTAATCGGTGAGCGTGCGTGCTCTGGCTTGCGGATATGTTCCCAATATATTCACCCATTTGCTGTGGAATTGCAATTCTTCTATCGCCCTATCGACGGCTCTATCACCGGGGCGTCCTTCTATATCGGCGTAAAATTCCGTGGCCGAGAAACTTGCGCCATTTTGATAGCTCTCTAACTTGGTCATATTCACCCCATTGGTGGCAAAACCGCCCATCGCTTTATAGAGAGCTGCGGGTATATTTTTGACCTCAAAGGTTAGGGTAGTCATGGCTTTTTCTATCGTATCAGATGGCGATAATGTGCTGCGTGATAGGATAACAAAACGCGTCATATTATCCGCAGAATCTTCGATATTTTCTTTGATCATTTCTAATCCATATAGCTTAGCCGAAAGGCTAGGGGCGATGGCCGCAGCATGGGGATTATCACTGTCGGCAACATAGGCCGCAGCGGCTGCGGTATCGGCATAAGCAATGGGAATGATATTATGGCCGCGCAGATATTTACGGCATTGGCCCAAGGCTTGAGGGTGGCTCATAGCGCTTTCAAGTTGTGCTGATCCATCATGCCCCATCAGACAATGGTGAATGGGCATAAAATGTTCGCCAATAATATGCAGCCCTGATTCGGGTAGCAAAAAATGAATGTCGGCTACGCGGCCATGCAGCGAATTTTCTATGGGAATGATAGCGCGCAGCGCATCCCCATTTTTAACGGCATCAATAGCATCCTCGAAGGAAAAACAAGGTAACGGCGAGCAGTTTTCGTCATATTGCAGCGCTGCAATATGCGAATTGGCACCAGGTGCGCCTTGAAAGCTTATCGATTTTTCAGGATTATTGCTGGCCAGTAATGTCATTTCTCTGACATGGTGAAGCGCAGCCTTGGGATAACTATTCATACTATAGCGATAAGCAGCGATGAATGACGGGGCAAGGGGGTTTTGGTTTCAATGGATATAATTTATGTTTTTATCAGTCATAAAATTGCTTTTAGAGCCATAATCTATCAATTTTCTCATTAATCGGCCATAACACCAAATATGACACTTGCACCCCTTGCATTGGGGCATTAAAGGACAAGTCAATATTGATGGGACAATATCCCATAAGTTCGCAAAGAATAGGAATTACGGGCATGTCAGATACAAATAATACAATCGCAGGTTGGGTGCTGGGCGCAGGCATTGTAGCATTGGGTCTATCGATCGTATCAGGCGGCATATATAGCGCTGATGTGCCTGAAACATTTGGATATGCGGTCGAAGAAGAAGCTGGATCTGATGCGAGTGCGGTAGCTGAAATACCATTAGCCACGCTTTTGGCCAATGCGGATGAAACCAAGGGTGAAGCTATTTTCAAAAAATGCGTTGCTTGCCATACTATACAGGTAGGCGGAGCTAATGGTATCGGTCCGAATTTATATGCGATCATGGGGCGCCAATTGGCGTCGGTAAGTGGATTTGCTTATTCGGATTCGCTCAAATCGGTTGGCGGTGCATGGACTTGGGAGCAAATGGACGCGTGGCTGAAAAGCCCTAAGAAATTTGCATCGGGGACAAAAATGTCCTTTGCAGGCTTAAGCAAAGCCGAAGACCGCGCCAATATATTGCTTTATATGAATGGGCAAGGCTCAAATCTGCCATTACCTGAAGCTCCTGCTGCTGTTGAGGAGGAAACAGTAGAAGCTGGAGAAGAAGTATCTACAGACGGAGCATCTACCGATGAAGTCGCAGCTGAAGAAGTTCAGGAGGTTACCAATTAACCATGACAAAATATTTTCTTATTTTCATAACTGGATTAATGGCTGCCATTTCTGGGTGTGCCAGCGAAACATCTGAGAAGGCCAATGATAATGCATTGAATAAATCCAATGTAAGCGCGCAAGAAACTGTCAAACTCTCTGGCAAAACTATCTATAATCAATGCAGAGCTTGCCATACCATTGATAAAGGCAAAGATGCTGTTATCGGCCCTAATTTATGGGGCATTGTTGGCAGTGATATTGCGGCAAAAAGTGATTTTACCTATTCGGCTGCATTATCCGCTAAAGAAGGTGTATGGGATGAAGCTGCATTAGACGCTTTTATCGAATCACCCAAAGCTTTTGTCCCTGGTAACCGTATGACATTCGCGGGCATTAAAGATGCTGATAAACGCGCGGCCCTGATCAAATATTTGAAACAGCAAAGCGATTAATATTTATTTTAATTTCATTCACCCCTTGTCAGTATGGTAAGGACGTTATAATTTACTAATATGCTAAAACATATTAGAAATTTTACCATCCTTTTCATTATCGCTGCAATCGGTTTTGGATATTATATCACGCGCCCTGATGAGGCACAGATTCCCATAGAGCAGCTTACAGGTCCAGATATTGATCTTTCAAAAGTTGGGCCTAGGAGGGAAACCTTTCCCACAATAAGTGTCGCCGAAGTTGATCGCTGGACTAAAGATGAAAAGCCTGTGGCTGCAAAAGGATTGAAAGTAGAGCGATATGCAGAAGGGTTTGATCACCCGCGCAATCTTTATGTACTTCCTAATGGAGATATATTGGTGGTTGAAACCAATTCGCCGCCGCGCTCAGGGGGCGGTATATATGAAAGAGCAGAAGCCTATTTTATGGATAAAGCAGGTGCGGGCGCACCATCGGCCAATCGCATTACGTTGCTGCGCGATGCTGATGGAGATGGTAAACCTGAGACGCACAATATATTTTTGGAAGGATTAAATTCGCCATTTGGTGTCGCGTTGGTTGGCGAGACGCTCTATGTGGCGAACACTGATGCTGTGCTTGCATTTCCTTATGCAGAAGGCGATTTAAAAATCACAGCCAAGGGCAAAGAGGTTGTGAAATTAAATGCGCTTGCTCCCAATAAACATTGGACGCGCAATTTAATCGCGAGTGAAGATGGCACGAAGCTCTATATCGCAGTCGGATCGAACAGCAATATTGGTGAAAATGGACTGGAGAGCGAGGAACGCCGAGCTGCTATTTTGGAACATGATATTGCAAGCGGTAAAACGCGCATATTTGGCAGCGGACTGCGCAACCCCGTTGGCATGGCGTGGGATAGCGAAGGCAATTTATGGACCGTTGTCAATGAACGTGATTTATTGGGTTCTGACCTTGTTCCTGATTATTTGACGCAGGTTGAGCTGGGTGATGATTTTGGCTGGCCGCACCATTATTGGGGCGGTTATACAGATTTGCGGGTTACGCCTCTTAAGCAAGAGAAGCGCGAATATGAACAACGCCCGGATTATGCATTGGGTCCGCACACTGCGCCGCTTGGATTGGCATTTGCCAAAAATGCAGCTTTAGGCGAGGGCTTTGCCAATGGTGCATTTGTTGCGCGCCATGGATCGTGGAATCGCGAGCCTAAATCGGGCTATGACGTGGTCTTTGTTAAGTTTGAAGATAGTAAGCCCGTTGGCAAACCAGTGGATGTTTTAACAGGGTTTTTGGACAAAGACGATAAAGC
>CALDZL010000073.1 GCA_937944295.1 uncultured Sphingorhabdus sp. | reverse complement strand
AATGTCGCGAAAAAATGACAAAATGTCGAACTATAATGACAAAGTGTCGAAACAGCCGCGTATTTCATCCACAAATATGGCGGGCTGCTCCATCGCGGCAAAATGCCCGCCTTTTTCAGCCTCTCCCCAATAGCATAAATTCTTAAATCGCGTCTCCGCCCATCGGCGCGATGGAGCCATAATTTCATGCGGGAAAATACTGCACCCCGATGGAATATGAATCGGTTCAATATTGGGGTTGGCAAAACTCTCCCAATAAAAACGCGCAGAGGATGCACCGCTATTGGTCAGCCAATAGAGCATGACATTATCCAGCAACCGATCACGATCAAATACCGCTTCGGGATTATCGGTTTGCGCATCGCTCCAACCTTGAAATTTTTCGATAATCCATGCCATCTGACCCACGGGGCTGTCGGCCAATGCATATCCCAATGTCTGCGGTTTGGTGCGCTGTATCTCGGCATAGCCAGACCCTGTGCTTTGATATTCACCAAAATGCGCCAATGACGCAGCTTCTTCGGGCGTCAATGTGCTGGCAATCTCTGCACTGGGCGGACCAACCACGACGAGATTCACATGCAGCGCCGCGCAATGCCCTTGGTTTTGAACGCCAATCATACAAGTAACCAAGGAACCCCAATCGCCGCCTTGGGCAAAATAGCGATCATAACCCAGCCGCAGCATCAGCGCATCCCATGCTTTTGCGGTACGTTCTGCCCCCCATCCTGTCTCTGTTGGGCGGCCCGAAAATCCATAACCTGGCAAAGAGGGAATGATAAGATGATAGGCCGGTGCATTGCTATCGCTAGGATTGGTCAGCGGTTCAATGACATCCATAAATTCCAATATGCTGCCTGGCCAGCCATGCGTCATGAGTAGCGGCCTAGCATCAAGGCGCGGGCTTTTTATGTGCATGAAATGAATATCAAGCCCGTCAATTTCGGTGATAAAATGATCATAGCGGTTCAATGCTTGTTCGCAGCGATGCCAATCATAATGATCGTGCCAATAGCGCGTTAAGTCTTGTACATAATCCAGCGGGATACCCTGCTGCCAACCATCGGCGGGCGAGTTTTCAGGAAAGCGCGCATTGCTCAGGCGGTTTTGCAAATCATCCAACTGGCTTTGCGCTATGGAAATTTCAAACGGGCGGATTTCATCATTTGCCACTTATATTTTCTCCTTATTGCTCTATCATGACAGCAACACAGAATAAGGACAAGTTATGAGTGCATGGATATATTTGGGCATTGCTATTGGCTTTGAAATAGTAGGCACGAGCTTACTCAAAGCATCGGATGGGTTTGATCGTATCTGGATGGGTGTTGGATCAATCGCCTGTTATGGGATCTGTTTTATCGCCCTATCTTATGCGTTTAAGAGCATCCCCATCGGCGTGGCTTATGCGATATGGTCGGGGGTCGGCATTGCCGCGATTGCGATTATCGGTTGGTTTGTCTTCAAACAAAATATGAGCGCATTACAAATAGGCTTTACACTTATGATTTTGGTTGGGGTGATCGGGCTAAATTTAACCACGCATACACCAAAGGAAAGTCAGTACGCAGATACAAAAGAGTTTTAGTCACAACATGTACAATCGATTCATGTATTAATATTTGCGAGAAAACCAGTCATCGTTAGCAGGATTATGTTTTTTTAGAGCCGACCATCGTAATCGCAAAGCTATGAATCCGAAAATAGTTAATAATATAAATATAGTAGTAAATGTTGCTTTTAAATCTATATTATATGAGCATGGACATATCAGGGTATATCCTAATGTTAGACATATTTTAAACATGAGTTTTCCACAAAAATATAAGATTAATGCCAACCAAAACCAATTAAAACAGGCAACTAGACTGCCATTAAGGTTGGATATCGAATGCTTCACACCATTGCTATCTATCCATACAGTTTTATAGAGGTGACCCTCAAGTTGGTCTTCGAGCATATCTATATGTTTTTCCCAATTCTTCTGCCAAAATTTTGAAGCTTGGGCAGATAAATATCCTGCATAGGCACATAGAAAACCTAGGCAGGAAAAGATAATTGGAAGGATTTCTTTTAAGTTTTGTTCTATATTTTCTGCACTTATTGATAATCCGAAAGCCGTAAAAACGGCAGCTTGTAATATCCAAAAATAATTGGCGCGTTTCCAATAGAGTTCTATTTCAAAATTACGCGTTTGATGGGCGCGGTCTAAAGTTCTTTCAATAGTACTTTTAGTGGGGGCTTTGTTATTCCAACCCATAGCTATGAAATATTTTTTATCTTTCTTTTCCAAATATCTGGCATGCGCATTACCTTCATCATCAGGAGAGTTCTGTGTATTCCTATCCAGTGATGATTTTTCCTTATCAACCTTAATTTTGTTGTCGGTTTCGTTTATAGATGCTCTGTCCTCGCCACCCATCATAAGTCACCGCGTTGGAACTGGCGTATCGCCCGAATAATCATAAAATCCGCGGCCTGATTTGCGGCCATACCAGCCTGCCTCAACATATTTTTGCAAAATTGGCGCAGGGCGGAATTTGGGATCACCCGTGCTCATAAACAAGACATTGGTGATTTCAAGACAGGTATCAAGCCCAACAAAATCAGCCAACGTCAATGGCCCCATCGGATGATTGAGGCCAAGCTGCACAGCAGCATCAATATCGCGAATGCTGGCCACGCCTTCGCCCAGCGCAAAGCAGGCCTCATTGAGCATCGGTATCAATATACGATTGACGATAAAGCCAGGCGCATCTTGCGAAAATACCAATTGCTTGCCCAGCATATCACCATAGGCGGTTACGCGCGCAACCGTATCATCTGATGTGGCAAGGCCGCGAATGATTTCAATCAGACCCATAATAGGGACCGGATTGAAAAAATGCACACCGATAAAGCGCGCTGCATCGGGCGAACTTTGCGCGAGGCGGGTGATGGGGATGGATGATGTGTTCGATGCAAGGATCGCATTATCATGCATCTTCTTTCCGACGTCTTCGAAAATGACGCGCTTGATTTCTTCGCGCTCGGTAGCCGCTTCGATAATCATATCGCAATCGCCGATGCTATCATAATTGCTGATAGGTATAATTTTATCCAATGCGGCGCTGGCCTCTTGCGATGAGATTTTTTCTTTTTCGGCCAATCTGTTTAATTGTTTCGCA
>CALDZL010000072.1 GCA_937944295.1 uncultured Sphingorhabdus sp. | reverse complement strand
TGCAATCGTCACCATATCGGGCAGATAATATTCGCCTTGCGCATTATCATTGGTCACGCGATCTAATAGTGCGAACATATCAGTACTGCGCGCGAGGATAAGGCCGCTGTTGCAGAGATCCACGGCACGTTCCGCATCATTGGCATCTTTAAATTCGACCATCTTGCTAATATTACCCGCCTCATCTGCGATAATACGGCCATAAGCTTTAGCATCATCGGGGCGGAACCCTAGCACTACGCAGGCAATATCCGAATTAGCATGCAATGTATCGCGCATCGCATCAATTGTTGCGCTTTGTACCATTGGCACATCACCAAAAGCCGCCAAAATATCACCGTCAAAATCTGCCAGCGCATCGCGCGCTTGCAAAACCGCATGCCCCGTACCGAGCTGTTCGCTCTGCACGGCTATAGCGATCGGATAATCCGCTGCTGCTGCTTCTACTTGCTCTCGCTTTGCGCCAACCACCAACACAGATTTTTCAGCACCCGATGCCATCACACTATCGAGCAAATGATGCAACATGGGTTTTGATGCGATAGGATGCAGCACTTTATGCGTGTCTGATTTCATCCGTGTACCCTGCCCTGCGGCCAAAATAATTGTTGAAAATGGGGTATTGTTCATAATTCTATCCTAATAACATTAAAGCATCTTTGCCATGATAGGCTTGCATATTCCAGCCTGTTTCGTTCATGGGTAAAGAAACGCACTATAATTCATAATTATTTACACTAAGGACGGTTCATGACAAAAATTCCTTTCGATATTATTGGTTTTGATTTGGATGGTACATTGCTCGACACCAGCAGCGAATTAACCACATCAACAAACCATGCACTCGATGCTGCTGGCATAGCGCCATTATCGCGCGATGAAGTCATTTCTATGATCGGACTTGGTGCAAAAAATATGCTTGATATGGGATTAAAAAAAGCATCCCCTGGTTTGAGCGATGAAGAGAATAAAGCGCGGCTTAAAGAATATCTGCCGATTTTGATGACGCATTATGAAGAAAATTTGGGTAGCGACTCCCCGCCCTTTGATGGCCTGTTAAAATTTATGGATCAATGCGATGCAGATGGCACCATAATGGCCGTTGTTACCAATAAATATGAAGGTTTTGCTCATAAATTGCTGCATAATGTCGGACTATTTGATCGTTTTTCTTGTGTGATTGGCAGCGATTCATTGGGGCGCGGTGAAGATGGCCGCTACATTGCCAAACCGATGCGCGAACCGATTGACGAAATGATAAAGCGTAGCGGTGGTGAAGTTGGTGCATCCCGTACAATTTTTATCGGCGATTCTATTTATGACGTCATGGCGGCGCATAATGCGCAAATACCAGCCGTTGCGGTGAGTTTCGGATTTCTGCATCAGCCCATTGAAACATTAGGTGCAGATTATATTGTCGATCATTATGATGAATTAGCCAATTTGTTAATAAATACACAATAACATAAAGCCTTAAAATCGACTACTATCTCAATTACCATCTCAAGAGGCCATATATGCGCGATCATGAAATTGATTATGAAATTAAAGGAACCGAACTCCAATTTGTAGAAGTTGAGTTGGATCCAGGCGAGAGCGCCGTTGCCGAAGCAGGAGCAATGGTGTGGAAAGATTCTTGTATTGGGATGACAACCGTTTTTGGTGATGGCGGCAATCAAGATCATGGTTTCATGGGCAGTTTATTGGGCGCTGGTAAGCGCCTCATTACGGGCGAGAGCCTCTTTACCACCGTATTTACGCACAATGGCTATGGCGGTAAAGCGCGCGTAGCTTTTGGGGCACCGATTCCAGGCTCTATCCTACCGCTCAAATTAAGCGATTATGGCGGAACATTAATATGCCAAAAAGATAGCTTTTTAGCGGCAGCAAAGGGTGTATCTATCGGTATCGAATTTCAACGCAACATCATGTCTGGTTTATTTGGCGGTGAAGGCTTCATCATGCAAAAGCTAGAAGGTGATGGCTGGGTATTTGTCCAAATGGGCGGAACATTGATTGAACGTACCTTGCAACATGGTGAAACTCTGCATGTCGACACGGGCTGCGTTGCCGCTTATACGCGCGGCATTTCGTTTGATCTTGTGGGCGCAGGCGGCGTCAAAAGCATGATGTTTGGCGGCGAAGGTGTATTTTTTGCATCGCTCACGGGTCCAGGTAAAGTATGGATTCAATCCCTACCATTCGCGCGTTTAGCAGGCCGCATTGTTAGCACAGCTACACCGCAAAGATCAGAAAGTGGTGGCGAAGGTAGCGTATTGGGAAGCATTGGTGATATTGTGATGCGCAATTAAACATTAGAATGATAATGAATGGCCAGAAACTGACATTATTTTTTCTGCCCCTTTTTCCATTTTATAAACAAATGCTTCGCTAACATTAACGGCGGCATACGCAGCCAATGCGAACGCACATAAAAACCAAAGCGCAGAAATTTACGGGTTTGCTGTCCAATGCTATTGCGTGCTAAAAGTCGCTTTTGAATCCAATCATCAAAAAACGTCCAAAGCATCCAGTCGGTTGGTATTTTTGTTCCATATAATGCATTGGCATGCCGCGCCGACAAATGTACGGCGTCCCACAATTGATGATGTTCTGCTCGTTTTTTTAAGCGCAACCAAAAATCACCAGCCGCTGTTGAAAATTCCGTTAACAGACAATGCATATCCCATAGGTTGCGCAAACCACCAGCCAGATCACCATCTGCCATCATATGTGCGGCACAATGACAGATCATATCTTCAGGCATGAAAACATAATGACCATCTTCGAGCTGGATAGCATCAGCTAACATTGCTTTAGCATCAGGATTAGGCCGTGCTGTTTTGGGTAAAATAGTATGATGAACATCAATCATTCGATCTCTATCTTTATGAATCAGCGGCGGTAATTCATGCATATGGTCACGATAATAGGCATCATCATATTCATCTTCTTTAACCCATTCCCAACCTGCCTGAATCAACAATTCCTCTACTTGTTTCAGACCACCTTCGCTGACCATAATATCCAAATCACCAATGGAACGCCCTTTTGATGCCTCAATAGCCATAGCGCCGTAAGCACTGCCTTTCATCAGCACTACAGGACCATCATAACTAGCCAGAGCACGGCGAGCACAATCTACCTCCCACATAGCAGTTCGCATTTTATATTCAGCTTTTACAAGAGCATCTTTTACATTTAATTCAATGTCCTTAGGTAGTTTTTTATCTTTCAACCGATGAGCCAAAGTACCAATAAGTACTTCTGCACGTGCCATGGAGATAAGGGCATTCCAATCATCATCATTCAAACGAAGCGCGCGATCTGGTTCACGTAAACAATCCACCAACAGCCATGCATCTTTATGATGAATGGGTTTTTTCATAATTTATCCCATAGCTTATTTATCATATCTTCAGCCTCATCGCCCGATTGATAATTAATACCATAAGCGGGCACCTCGCATACAAAACGTGTTAATGTGTTAAACCCAACCTCACCAAGCGCTACAAAATTAGTGGAAGCATGCGTCAAGCGCATAAATGCCTCGCTGGGCAATATATCATAAATCTCTGCATCAAATCCAAAACGAGGAAATAATAACATCGCGGGCTTTGCAGAGTGATCCATTTTGCGAATAGCATCAATTGGTGGCACCATATGGCGAATATCTCCTTTAGGCGTATCTTTGAGTAAAGGACCAAAACGAGCATTAGGACATTCTTGTTCCATCGCTGCTATGGCTTGATTCTTTAAACTAATCAAACGCGGATAAGGCACAGCAAAGCCACTATCCAAATCAATGAATGCAAATTCATCCCCCATAAACCGCCAACCACGATTGCCTAATAGCGCGGAAAGTGTTGATTTTCCTGAGCCAGATTCACCTGTCATAATCAGAGCTCTACCATCTTTCTCTGCTGAGCTAGCATGTAATATTAGCTGACGGTACCATCCTAGAGCCATTTGCAAATTCATACCCATTTCGGCGCCTAATAAGGCCTGTTCCAATGGTAATGGTGCCGCTTCTGGTAACATAAAATCGCCATCAATCATAACAGATGGGCGAATATATCGACGTAATAGGCTAATAGCTTCCAAACGGACCGTAAAGTCAACTATTTGCGGCTTTGGGTAAGCCGCATAGTAGGTTTCTAATTGCTCAATCACTTTTGGCCATGCCGAGCATATACGAAAAGACGCATGACCTATAGTTATACGAATTTCATGCATATCTTATATATTGGGAAATTATCATAGAGAAATATCTTTTTTAGCAAGAATATTTTCATTAGATTTCATGTTCGTAAATTTTTTTTCTACCAAACCCAGCTCAACAAATTCATCTAACCTAGCCGTGATAATGTCCTCAAAACTATTATCATTCTCATCAGCAGTCATATCAAATTGGCGCTGCAAGATTGTTTCGACTTGCTTTGAGGATAAATAATTTTGCCCAAGTACTTGTATAATCTGAGGCGCTGGATCGGTTACTACATGCGTAATTCCTGATAATCTATCATATAATAACGAGATATAATCAAGGGTTTGAAACTTTAAGCTTTGAGCATCCCTTATTTTATATTCCGCTATCATAATAGTACCTTTAATTAGGCCTATATCATATCAATAATAAATATTGAATAAATAGATTTATCGCGGAGTTATAATTGAGGTATAGCATGTAAACCCTGGTTCACCGCTTCTTAGGTTTTTTATGTAGTTTACATAGGCGCGGCTGGCTCCATAGTCTGAACCAGGTAAATCATGTCCATGAAGAGCAAAGAATATTTCATCGCGAGTATATCTGCGGGCTGGTGGACGAAATGCTCCTGGCGTACCATGAGGCACTAAACTTCCATCAGGAAGTATAGATCTATGACCTGTCTGGTTACCAAATATTTGGATTGTGCAATTTGTTACAGATGCAGTGCTTTGCGCCATAGCAGGGCGAATAGTTACTACAGAAGAAGCTGCTACAGCACCCATCATTAGCATACGACGCCGATTAGGATTGAGAGAATCATCTTCTATATTCTCAACATCATTATTACCTGTATTATCCGTCATAATTTTTCCCGTTATTAAACTTAACACTACACACTCGTTGGAATTGAAGAAAGCTATATACACAAATTATAATTTTAGCATGTAAAATATTGCTATAATCTCAAAAAATCGGTTTATTACGCGCCATCAACTCTGTGCTGTTTGTCTTTGTCTTCATTCGGGACATGTAAAGAGTTAAAAGTTTATAATAACATCCATTCCATTGAATTACTTTTTTCATACTCAACATGATATCAAATCATAAGCCCTTAATCAAATATTTATGGAGCAATAAAAAGTTTATGATAAGAGCAATTATGACATTTTTCTCATCACAGCGTTTATTCATAACATTACTTATATCCCTCATTGGCGCTCTTTTGGCCGCGCAAATCGATGGATATTGGCCTAGAACGATTGCGATTTCTATTTTATGTATAATAGTAGTAGGCATCATATTGGATGAAAATGTAACTGCCTCACGCAAACATCCAAATGACAGAGATTTAAACTTAATTCACCCTTTGCACGAGCATCCTAAGTTTTTGGCAGTGGCTAATGCTGTTCCTAATCCGATTCTAATTGTGACGATTAATCGTGTTATTTCAGCCAATTTATCAGCCATTCAACTATTGGGGTCACCTCTCATTGGGCAAAATATTGCTGGAGCTTTTCGGCACTCAGCAATCATAGAGAAATTATCGCAGTCTGAAGATAAATTATTGAACAGTAATGATATTTACAACATATATGGATTGGGGCAACGTGAAAAGATATGGGAAATGAGAGTTCATAATATTGACGATCAGCATCGTTTGGTACAACTATTTGATATAAGTGCTAATCAAGCTGCGGAAAAAATCCGAGTCGACTTTGTCGCCAATGCTAGCCATGAATTGTTAACACCGCTCGCCTCTGTAAAAGGTTTCATAGAAACACTAGGTGATGAAAAGACCGCCTCTGATACAAAAACACGTAATAAATTTCTCAAAATTATCGGCGATGAAGCGCAGAGAATGGAATCATTGATTCGCGATCTAATATCTTTATCGCGTATAGAGTCTGGTTTTCTTGCAGATAGAATTAAGGATGTCAAATTTAACGATCTAACCAAACAAGCCATAGACAGCCTAAAAAAAGGGTCAAATGAGCGTGGTAGGGATATTGTTTTTACTACCAGCAAAAATTTACCGCGCGTTTCTGGTGATAAAGAGCTACTTCGTCAAATGGTTATCAATATTGTTGCAAACAGCATGCGATATGCAAAAAAAAATACGCCTATACTAGTTAATATAGAAAAAACACAATCAGCTACTATGGTACGATTAACAGTCAAAGATCATGGCAATGGAATAGAAAATGAACATATACCGCGACTAACGGAAAGATTTTACCGCGTCGATTCAGGGCGCAGCAAAGCATTAGGTGGAACTGGGCTAGGACTCTCTTTGGTAAAACATATTGTCCAACGCCATAACGGCCATATGGATATTTCCAGCAAACGGGGTGATGGTACACTCATAACAATATTATTGCCCATTGCAGCAAAAGATCATGATAATCTGGATCATATTCCGCGTGCAAAACGCACATCGCGGAATGCAGATGGTAATTAATTGCTCAAACCCTGTATAAATTTATCATAATTTCTACTTATCCCCAGAACAATATTCTGGTTTCACAAAAATGTAATATATTAGTAACAAATCGGCATTGGTTGCCCTCTAAATCGTCCTTGCACAGTGGGTGATGCAGATTCTAGCGCACTAGAGTGACAAATTTTATAAGCCATATTAATGGAGAAATTATCAATGTTAAAGAAATTATCTTTGGTTGCAGTGAGCATGCTTGCTCTGTCGGCCTGTCAGGACCAAGCATCGAGCGGTGGGTCAGGGGATGCTCGAGATGAGATCAGCATAGTTGGATCATCAACCGTATTTCCATTCGCAAAATTAGTTGCCGAGGAATATATAGCTAACGGAGAGAATATCAAAGCACCTGTTTTAGAGTCAACTGGTACTGGTGGCGGTTTAGATCGTTTCTGTAAAGGTATTGGTACCAATACACCAGATATCACTAATGCATCACGCCGGATTAAGAAAAGTGAATTTGATAAATGCCAAGCCAATGGCGTTACTGACATTATCGAAATTCAAGTGGGCATTGATGGCATTGCGATGGCGCAATCGATTTCTGGCCCTGATGTTAAATTAACAGTCAAAGATGTATACGCTGCCCTTGCAGCAAAGCCTTTTGGTAAGGAACAAACCGCAGAAAAATGGTCTGATGTAAATCCAGCTTTACCTGATTTGGCAATCTCTGTCTATGGTCCACCGCCTTCTTCAGGAACGCGCGATGCTTTTGAAGAATTGATTATGGAAGCGGGCTGTAAAACAGACCCCGCAATGAAAGCATTAAAAGATAGCGACAAAGACCTTTACAAAGAAACATGTCATGAAATCCGTAATGACACAAAATTCCAAGAGCAAGGTGAAAATGACAATCTAATCGTTGGTAAGTTGAGCGCGAACCCGAATAGCATGGGTGTATTTGGTTACAGCTACATGGAAGAAAATGCGGATAAAGTGCGCGGTATATCCATGGATGACAATGCACCAACTTATGACAGTATTGCCAGCGGCGATTATCCTGGAGCGCGTCCATTATTCATCTACGTGAAAAAAGCACATATTGACAAAATACCAGGTATCAAAGAATTTATTACTGAATTTGTGGAAGCTGGCGTCGCAGGCAGCTATTTGGCCAAAATCGGCCTTATCGCATCACCCGATGATGTGCGTGCGCAATCCAAAGCTGCTGTTACAAATCTTGTCACCATTGACGGTAGCGATTTGAAATAAAATTGAATTAATTTCTTACTTGATAGGGGCATAGTTTAGGCTATGCCCTTAGCATATTGCGAATCCAAAAAGAATCGTAATATGAGCTATTTCGATTGATGATTATCCCAATATCATCATGAAAATTAATGAAGTAATTTGGAGCTAACGCAACATGACTATAAACGAGCTCTTGTTTCTAGTTTTTGCATTTGGATTAATTGCTTGGTTCGTTGGCAGAGCGCGTGCTGCTTCTTTCATCAGCAGCGAAACTCCTATCATTAATAGTTTGCCCAATTATCATGGATGGTTTGCATCTTTATGGGCTATTATACCGGCGATCCTATTTCTAATTATATGGATAAATATCTCGCCAGCTCTGGTGACCAATATGGTTCTCGCCAATCCAGAAGCCGCCAGCATCACTGCAGATCCATTCTCGCGCTCAGCTATATTATCCGAGGCACGCGCCGTTGCCAGCGGTAGCAATCAAGCCCTATTTCAAGAAGGCTCTGAAAAATTAGTCCCTCTCTACAAAGCCGCTCAAAACTATTATAACAGCATCGCATTTGCGGCAACATTATTGCTTATTTTTGCGGGCAGTGCTTATGCTTACACGCGCCTTAAACCAGAATTTAGAGCGCGATCAAAAGTCGAAAAAGTTGTGATGTTTACATTATTATTGGCTTCTCTAATCGCTGTGCTTACAACTATTGGAATTGTCGCTTCTTTAGTGTTTGAAGCTTACCGATTTGTAACGCTTGTATCTCCATTTGAATTTCTATTTGGCACAAATTGGAACCCGCGCGATAATATCGTCGCAGGCGAAGATAATGGATATGGTGCAATACCTTTATTTTGGGGCACAATATTTATTGGTGCTATAATCGCTATGATCGTTGCCATCCCCTTTGGTTTGATGAGCGCAATTTTCTTAACCCAATATTCTACCGCACGTTTCCGTTCGATTATGAAGCCCGTTTTGGAAATATTAGCGGGTGTTCCAACCGTGGTTTACGGCTATTTCGCCGCCCTTACCGTTGCACCCGCAGTACGCGATTTTGCTGTCATGATCGGTTTTAGTAACGCAGCATCCGACAATGCTATGGCCGCAGGCGTTGTCATGGGAATTATGATTATACCTCTGGTTGCGTCTATGGCCGATGATAGTATTGCCGCTGTACCAGCAGCTATGCGTGATGGTTCCCTCGCTATGGGAGCTACCAACAGTGAGACGATAAAACGTGTATTATTACCCGCAGCGCTGCCTGGTGTAGTTGGCGGAATATTATTGGCCGTCAGCCGCGCCATTGGTGAAACTATGATTGTGGTGATGGCCGCAGGCTATGCCGCCAATTTAACCGCCAATCCTTTTGCCAGCATTACAACCGTGACTGTACAAATTGTGGCGCTGCTTACTGGTGATCAGGATTTCGGCAGCCCCCATACATTGGCTGCCTTTGCGCTTGGTTTAGTATTATTTGTTGTTACATTATTGCTTAATCTTGTGGCCTTGCGCATCGTTAAAAAATACAGGGAAGCTTATGAATAATAGTATCGACCCTAACCCAACAGATTGGAGCAGTCCTGCGATGCAAAAGCGCATTGCAAAACGATATGCTGCGGAAAAAAGATTCAAATTTATGGGTCTAGCTGCGGTAACATTATCGACATTATTTTTGATATTTTTGCTCATCACGATGCTGGGTAATGGCTTCTCTGGATTTCTCCAAACCAATGCAAAACTCGAAATTGACTTCCCTACCCTCACTGGCGGTAGCAGCGCACAATCAATATCAGGCAATGGTGCCAAAGCTGCTATAAGATCACTCGACCTACCAGGTATTGTAAACACCGCTATTCAAGAGCAATATCCCACACTTAATAATAATATGGATCAAAATCTATTTTCGAGCGGTATCGAACAGCGGATTACAAAAAAATTGTTGAATAATCCTTCTTTGATTGAACAGAAAACTATATTTTATCTGCCTACCGATGCCGCTATTGATACTGCCTACAAAGGCGATGGCCTCAAAGCGACCGAAGCCATGGTTAAAGAGCTAGAAAAAAAAGATGTTCTTAGCACGGAATTTAATCTTTCATTTTTGATAGGAGCAGATGCATCTGATGCAGCAGAAGCTGGGATATGGGCCGCTTTCAAAGGGTCATTAATGACAATGCTCATCACCATTTCACTGGCCTTTCCTGTTGGCGTATTATCGGCTCTATACCTAGAGGAATATGCACCCAAAAATCGTTGGACCGATTTAATCGAAGTATCGATTAACAATCTAGCAGCTGTTCCATCCATCATATTTGGTTTACTCGGCCTTGTCGTATTTTTAAGCTGGTTCAATATGCCGCGCTCCTCTGCATTGGTTGGCGGCTTAACATTAGCATTAATGACCATGCCTGTGATCGTTATTGCAGGACGCAATGCGGTCAAAGCTGTACCACCATCTATTCGCGAAGCAGCTCTTGGTATCGGTGCATCTCCCGTTCAAGTGGTATTTCATCATGTCTTACCGCTCGCCTTACCTGGAATATTAACGGGCACCATCATCGGTATGGCGCGTGCTCTGGGAGAAACGGCACCATTACTCCTCATCGGCATGCGTGCCTTTGTTCCTGCAGCGCCAAGCGGATTTTCCGAACCATCAACTGTATTACCAGTGCAAATTTATCTCTGGTCAGATGAGGTGAACCGAGCCTTTGTTGAAAAAACCAGTGCCGCAATCATCATATTGCTCTTATTCTTGATGACCATGAATGCTGTTGCCATATATTTACGCAATCGTTTTGAAACGCGCTGGTAGCAATAATGATAATAGACATAATTATATATTCTATAACTAGAGGAAGATACAGTGGCTGAACAAAATTCCCAATCTGATCTATCAGACAATGGAACAGATACGCACAAAATAACGGCGCGTAATGTCAATGTTTTCTATGACGATAAACAGGCCATTAACGATGTCTCCATCGATGTGGACATGGAAAATGTGACCGCTTTTATTGGTCCTTCTGGTTGCGGAAAGTCCACATTTTTACGCACCATTAATCGCATGAATGATACTATCCCATCGGCCCGCGTTGAGGGTGAAATTAAACTTGATGGCAAGGATATATATGATGCCTCTATGGACGTGGTTCAATTGCGTGCTCGCGTAGGAATGGTGTTTCAAAAACCCAACCCATTTCCAAAATCCATTTATGATAATATAGCTTATGGTCCCAACATACACGGACTAGCCGCTAACAAGGCTGAGCTGGACATTATTGTCGAACGCTCATTACAACGTGCTGGTTTATGGAATGAAGTGAAAGATCGTTTGAGCGATAGCGGCACGGCATTATCAGGCGGACAGCAACAAAGGCTCTGTATCGCGCGCGCTATTGCCGTTGATCCGGAAGTCATATTGATGGATGAACCTTGCTCTGCACTTGACCCTATTGCGACAGCAAAAATTGAAGAATTAATTCACGAATTGCGCGGAAAATATGCTATCATTATTGTAACGCACAATATGCAGCAAGCAGCGCGTGTTTCACAAAGAACGGCTTTTTTCCATTTGGGCAATCTTGTAGAGTTTGGGGTAACCTCTGATATTTTCACCAATCCCCAACAAACACGCACTCAAGATTATATTACAGGCCGATATGGATAATCATCTCGCAATAGCTAGGAAATCAAAATGATGAACAGCGGTAATAAACATACATTAAGCGCCTTTGACGAGGAGATGGACAAAATCAGGTCTTTGATCTCTGAAATGGGTTCACGTGCCGAAAGCGCAGTCGACGGTGCTATGAAAGCATTATTGACCAATGATATGGAACTTGCAAAGAGAATTCGCAACGATGATAAAATTATCGACAGGTTAGAAAAAGAAGTCGAGCGTATTATTGTGCAAACCATCGCTCTGCGCGCGCCCATGGCCGATGATTTACGCGAGCTCATTGCTGCCATTAAAATATCAGCCGTCATCGAACGTATCGGTGATTATTCCAAGAATATCGCAAAACGCGTAGGCCATCTTAAAACCGAAGAATTTTTATCCGATAATAATGCGCTGCAACGCATGGGAGAAATAGCAGGAGAAATGGTTCGTACAGCCATGGAATCCTATGCAAAACGTGATATTGATCTGGCTATTGCAGTTACACGCCGTGATGATGATGTGGATCAGCTTTACAAAGAATTATTTGTCGATTTCGTTGGATTTATTGCGAAACACCCAGAAGCCGCACAAGAAGTCGCACATCTCTTATTCATATCCAAAAATTTAGAGCGTATTGGCGATCACAGTACCACTTGCGCTGGTATGATATATTTCACGGAAACGGGTGAGAATTTACCAGACGATTGATGGAAGAATGGCCAAGACAAAATTATTACTCGTAGAAGATGATAATGCACTAGTGGAATTAATCCGTTATAATTTTGAACGTGAAGATTATCATGTCAGAAATACCTGCGATGGTGAAGAGGCTATTTTACTGGCAAAAGAAACATTACCCGACATCATCATTCTCGACTGGATGATTGAAAATCTCTCGGGTATAGAGGTTTGTCGTCAATTGCGCCGCAGCGATGAAACCAAACATATTCCCATCATCATGTTATCAGCGCGTAGCGAAGAAGATGACAAAATCAGAGGATTGGAAATTGGCGCTGATGACTATCTTACCAAGCCCTTTAGCCCACGCGAATTATTGGCGCGTGTACATGCTATATTGCGCCGCGTTCGCCCTGCTCTTACGGGTGAAAATTTAGCATTTGCGGATATAGAGATGGATATTGTTGCCCATAAAGTAAAACGTGCAGGCCAATCTATTGCATTAGGCCCTACTGAATATAAATTGCTCAAACATTTTTTGGAATATCCCAGCCAAGTGTTCTCGCGCGAGAGATTATTAGACACTGTTTGGGGCTATGATAGCGACATCGAAATTCGCACCGTCGATGTGCATATCCGCCGTTTGCGCAAAGCGCTCAACATTAATGGCGGCGCAGATATTATCCGCACTGTACGCAGCGCTGGATATTCGCTCGACCAAAACGCTGTTTAACAGCATTTCATTTTTGATAAGATTCCATTATTTATAATCTCATAACGTACAAAAAAGGAGCCAATTTCTCAGCCCCTTTTCCATGATTATAGTTGATTGTTTTAGAAATTAATTTGTGCGCGTGCACCAAATACATTCACATCAAAATCAGTCTCAGTGCCATTGGCTAGGCTTGCTGTTACATCTGAATAATCAAGCAGACCATAGTTCAGCAAGAAGCGTACATTATTGACAGGATTCCAAATTAACGATGCTTGATAGCTATCTTGTGTACCGCCAATAATACCCGCATCATTCAAGTCTAAACGATCATAGCGCACATTGAATTGCAATGCGCCCCAGCCACCTTTACCAACGGGGTTTTTAACCTTAATGCCTTTAAAGACACCCGCTTTATATGTTCGCTTATCGTCTGTAAGAAAGAAACCTGCTTCAACAGCTCCGCCAAAGAAGGTTGGATTATCAAACCCAGCACGAGACACTGTGTGCCATGATGCTTCACCAACCGCATGAAACCGTCCTGAAACAACTGCGGCTTCTAGTGCAAAGTTGGTTTCTTCTTCTGCATTAGAAATATCACCTGTATCGATAAAGCGAATATCCGTTGGGTGAACCAATGGGCGTTGACGAAAGTCAACTTCATTAATCGCATCACCAAGATCACGCCAGTGAGCAGAGCCGCCGAAATGCAATTGTGTATTACCAAATTTCGGGAAATATATAAAACGACCATCTAAACCAATAGCATTATTCCCATCATCGTTCAGATCTTCATTATTGTCGGTAAAGACACCGCCCTGTATCAAAACATTATTTGTCGTATATTCCGCTGCGATACCAACGCGACGCTCAAAGTTGAAAGCATCAGTAAAACCAGCACGCTCAATAAAGCTGGTGTCGTTACTGCTGGTTAATTCTTCAATACCTTGGAAATTATTTAAGTGACCAAAGAGCAGTTTTAAGTTATCTTTCTTATAATAGAAAAAAGCATCATTGAGTGTAAAACCGCCGCTCGCAATATCACCATAGATTTTATAACCAAAACCACCTGGTACTGTGCCTTCTGCACCAAGACGCACGCGGCGTAATTCATTAGAGAAACCAAGACCAGGATCACTTACACCATCAGGTGCATCTACTGTCGCGACATCAACCTGCACACGTCCGCGCGGCTTAAAGCTCCAACCACCTTCGCCTTTAATTTTAGGAGCGCCTTTCCATTCAACATCAATAGGAGAAGCAGATGCTTGCGCTACAGCTGCTTGTGCATTGTCAGCCGTTGTTTTAGCCTGATTGGCAGTTGTTTTAACAGATTCCACCTCATTCTGCGTTTGCGTATTTTGTTGTGACTGCGCTTCAACCTTTGAGCTTAATATTTCTAAAGCCGCTTTTAATTCAGCAATTTCAGCTTTCAATGCATCCACATCAGCATCTTGCGCATGTGCTGGAATAGCAATACCTGCTAGTGCTGACGCTGCTAATAATTTTGCTATAAATCTCATTATTGATTCCCCATTATTGTCTGTGTTGCATATTCTAAAGAACAATTATGTGACTCACACATGACCCAAATATTTCTGTTTTATGACAATGTGGAATAGCATCTGAATATCAGTAAAAAATAAGAAAAACCCTCGAAACTTATCAATGATATCGGATATATTTTTATCAAAATGACTATATAATTTTGTGCTTTACGCTTGCGTAAAGCTAAGGAACATGTCAGACGACAATCTATATCCATGTTAAGGAGGCCATTATGGGCATAGATTATAAAGATAAAGTAGCGATCGTAACAGGCGCTGGCGGTGGATTAGGCCGTGAATATGCTCTGGAATTGGGACGGCGCGGTGCTAAAGTCGTTGTGAATGATCTTGGCGGTGCGCGCGATGGTACTGGTTCATCCGATGCGGCAGCTCAGGTCGTTGAAGAAATTAAATCCGCTGGCGGCGAGGCAATGGCCAATGGCGGCAGCGTGACCGAATTTGATCAAATGCAAGAAATGGTTGCCAAAGCCAAAGAAGCCTATGGTGGGGTACATATCCTCATCAATAATGCGGGTATATTGCGCGATAAAAGCTTTGCCAAAATGACGCCTGCTGATTTTGATTTGGTGGTCCAAGTACATCTTATCGGCTCGGCGAATTGCTCGAAAGCCGTCTGGGAAACCATGCGCGAACAAGCCTATGGCCGCATATTGATGACTGCATCATCTACGGGGCTTTACGGCAATTTTGGTCAAGCCAATTATGGCGCTGCGAAATTAGGCTTGGCGGGTCTTACTAAAACGCTCTATCTGGAAGGCGCAAAATATAATATACATGTTAACTCGCTCGCCCCTGTTGCAGGAACACGGATGACCGAAGATCTATTTCCAGAAGAATTATTCAAACAGTTCACGCCCCAAAATGTAGTACCTGCTGCGCTCTATCTTGTCAGCGATCAAGCCCCAACCAACATGATTATTGGTGCAGGTGCTGGTGTTTATCAGGCCAGCTATATCACTATGACACCAGGTGTGGCCTTGCCAGAAGACAAGCGCACCGTTGAGGGTTTTGCTGAAGTCTATGAGCAAATTATTGATCGTACGGGTGAGACTGTGCCGCAATCAGGCAGCGAGCAAAGCGCCGCAATTATGAAAGCCTTGCAAAAAATCTCGTAATTGTATCTACAT
>CALDZL010000071.1 GCA_937944295.1 uncultured Sphingorhabdus sp. | reverse complement strand
GATTTTATGGAGAGCAATGTCCGCCCTCGCATTGGCGATTATAAAGCCGACCAAGCCGAAGGTGACCGTTGGAAAGTCATCAACACTATCGAAGAAGAAAAAGCCAAAGCCAAAGCCGCTGGCATATGGAATTTGTTCATGCCGCCAGCCAACCCCAATCTTACCCATGTAGACGATAGTTTCAAATTTGAAGGCCCTGGCCTCACAAATCTGGAATATGCATTGTGCGCCGAAGAAATGGGCCGCCTTGAATGGGCCAGCGAAGTGTTTAATTGCAGCGCACCCGATACAGGTAATATGGAAGTATTCCACCGTTACGGCACGCGCGAACAAAAAGATGAGTGGCTCAACCCTCTGATGAATGGTGAAATTCGCAGTGCCTTCCTTATGACAGAACCGCGTGTTGCCTCATCCGATGCTACCAATATTGAAACCAGCATCAAGCTTGAAGGCGATGAATATGTCATCAATGGCCGCAAATGGTGGTCATCAGGACTTGGCGATCCGCGCTGTAAAGTCGCTATCGTGATGGGTAAAACCGACTTTGAAGCAAAGCGCCATCAACAACAATCGATGATCATCGTGCCAATGGATGCGCCTGGCGTAAATATTATCCGTCACCTACCTGTCTTTGGCTATGATGATGCGCCGCATGGCCATATGGAAGTCGATTTGGTTGATGTGCGTGTCCCAGCCTCTAACATGCTGCTTGGTCCTGGACGCGGTTTTGAAATTGCGCAAGGTCGTCTTGGCCCAGGCCGCATTCACCATTGTATGCGCACCATTGGTGTGGCTGAAGAAGCTATTGAGAAAATGGCAAAACGCCTCAGCTCGCGCGTAGCATTTGGTAAACGTATTTCCGAGCAAAGCGTATGGGAACAGCGCATAGCAGAAGCGCGTATCGATATTGAGCTTAACCGTCTATTGTGCCTCAAAGCGGCTGATATGATGGATAAAGTTGGCAATAAGGTTGCAGCAGCTGAAATCGCAATGATTAAAGTATCTGCACCGCGCATGGCGCTTCGCGTCATTGATGATGCTATTCAGGCGCATGGCGGAGGCGGTGTGTCGGAAGATTTTGGTCTCGCAAAAGCTTATGCTGGTATTCGCACATTACGTCTGGCCGATGGTCCCGATGAAGTGCATAACCGCGCCATTGCACGCATAGAATTTGGCAAACATCCTGCACCAGAATCCTGAACCCTAGGAGTGCGCAATGAAAGCAGCGATATTACACGAAGTCGGTAAAGCGCTAACCATCGAAGATGTCGATATTGCGCAGCCTTCTGCGCGAGAGGTTTTGATTAAAACCAAGGCCGTTGGTCTATGCCGATCGGACTTGCACTTTCTCGATGGTAGCTACCCGCATCCTTTACCCTGTATACTGGGGCATGAGGCAGCAGGTATTGTCGAGGCCATTGGCAGCGATGTTAAGGATGTAAAAGTCGGCGATCATGTGGTGACATTTTTGGCGCCGCATTGCGGATCATGCGAGCATTGTGATCGCGGTGCGCTCACCCTTTGCCAAGATCCATCGACTAAACGCAGCGAAAGTGAGGCCCCTAGGCTATCACAAAATGGTGCAACCTTGCCGCAATTTCTAAATATCTCTGCTTTTGCTGAGAAAATCCTTGTGCATGAAAATGGCTGCGTCGCTATTGATAAAAATATGCCTTTTGATCGCGCCGCTCTATTGGGCTGTGCGGTGGTTACAGGATCGGGCGCTATTAACCGCGAGAGCAATGTAAAAAAAGGCGATAGCGTCGCGGTAATCGGTGCTGGCGGCATTGGCCTCAGCGCGATTAACGCTGCCAAGGTCGCTGGTGCTGAGCACATTATCGCCATTGATCCCCTGCCGCAAAAGCTAGAACTTGCCAAAACCATGGGGGCAACCCATTGCTATGACGCACTGTCGGACAATCTAACCAAAACCATCATCGCGGATACTGGCGGCGGCGTGCATCATGCTATCGAAGCTGTTGGCCGCACCGAGACCACAGAACTTGCTTGGAACATCACACGGCGCGGCGGACAGGCCACCATATTGGGTATGATTGCACCAGGTCAGAATATATCCATCCACGGTCCAACATTTCTGCAGGCAAAGACGATCAAAGGCTCGCTCATGGGTGGTTCTGTGTTCAAAGATGATATGCCAGAGCTTGCCCAGCAATATCTTAACGGCGATTTGAAATTGGATGATGTCATTGCCGAACGAATAAGATTAGATGACATTAACGAAGGTTTTGACAAGTTGCGTCATAGCGAAAATGCACGCAGCGTCATTATATTTGAATAAAAGAGGCCCTTTATGAACCCACAAACCGATATGGTGGGCACCACCAAATTAACCGAACGCGACAGCATTGATGAAGCAAAATTAACGGCTTGGATGCAAGACAATGTTGATGGATTTGTAGGGCCAATATCGCTGAGTAAATTTAAAGGGGGACAGTCTAACCCAACCTATAAAATTGATACGCAGCAGCATTCTTATGTTTTACGCCGCAAGCCAATAGGCAATTTGCTACCATCTGCCCATGCCGTGGATCGCGAATTTAAAATAATCACTGGTCTGCATCCATCGGGTTTTCCAGTGGCTCGGCCATTTGGTCTATGCGATGATGATGGTGTCATTGGTTCGATGTTCTATATCATGGATATGGTTTCAGGCCGCACGCTTTGGGATGGTACTTTGCCTAGCTTAGAAGCGGCCGAACGCACAGCCATATATAATAATATGCTCAATACGCTGGCGCAATTGCACAGCTATGACATAAATGCTGTTGGTCTATCCGATTTTGGCAAAGCACAAGATTATTGCGCGCGGCAAATTCACCGCTGGAGCAAGCAGTATAAATTATCGGAAACCGAAACCATTCCAATGATGGACAAGCTTATCGAATGGCTACCGCAAAATATTCCAACGCAGCATCATAACAGCATCGTTCATGGAGATTATCGTTTAGACAATTTGATATTTGCCAATGATAGCGCTAATATTCTGGCCGTGCTGGATTGGGAATTATCGACGCTCGGTGATCCGCTGGCTGACTTTACTTATTATCTGATGAGTTGGGTTATGCCGCCCGAGGGACGCAGCGGCATATATGGGGTTGATTTTGCAGCACTTGGCATTCCAACAATGGAAGAGGTAATCGAACGCTATTCGGCAAAAACAGGTTTTAATGATATGAGCAATATTAATTGGTATCTAGCCTATAACCTGTTCCGCATCGCCGCTATTTTACAAGGCATTAGAAAGCGCGTCGAAGAGGGTACAGCCAATAGCCCGCAAGCTGCCGAAATGAGCAATCGCGTATTACCATTGGTGGAGTCGGCATGGACCCAAGCGCAAAAAGCAGGAGCAAATTTATGAGTGAATTAGAAGGGCGCGTCGCCATTGTAACGGGTGCAGGCAGCGGCATTGGCCGTGCTACATCCTTACTCTATGCCCAAAATGGCGCAACTGTAGTTGCTGCTGATGTAAGTGATGGTGTTGATGAAACAGCATCTATGCATGATAATATTCATGCCGTACGATGCGACGCTGGTAATGAACAAGCCGTTGAAAAATTAGTCAATAACACGCTTAAAGCCCATGGAAAACTCGATATATTTTATGCCAATGCAGGGATTTCTGGTGGATGGGATGGTCTATTTGACCAAAGTGCAGATGATTGGGCCGAAATATTGCGTGTCAATTTGATCGGTCCATTTTTGGCCATCAAATATGCGGGCAAAGTTATGGCGGATGCAGGCAAAGGATCGATCATTGCTACTGCTAGCGTTGCTGGCCTAAACTCTGGCGCAGGTGGTCCTGCTTACAGCGCATCAAAAGCTGGTGTGATTAATTTGGTACGTGTGGGCGCACAGCAGCTTTGCGATCATAATATCCGCGTGAATGCCATTTGCCCTGGCCTGATCGAAACAGGCATGACCAAACCTGTTTATGATATGGTGCGGGCCAAAGGCAAAGAGGATAAAATCGGACAGCTTAATCCATTAAGACGCGGCGGCGTTCCTGATGAAATTGCTCAAGCAGCGCTCTTTTTAGCATCCGATCGTGCTTCTTATGTTAATGGTCATGCTATGGTTGTAGATGGCGGCTTGGTGAGTTCGCATCCTGTATCACGCCAAGATTTTGGCCGTACGGCAGGCTAGTCGATAATCCAAGGCTACGAGTGTTGGTATAATTAATATTACAAAAAACCCGTCATAACGTCTTCGTTAAAACGGGTTATATATTCCGCTAGAAAATTAATTTAACTGGATGAATTGCACATTCCCAGCCGTTACACCGCAAGCAAAACTCGCGGCCGTTGGGCCTGTTAGATCACCGTCAACACGCCAGCCATCGCCATCGCGACTGACATTACGGATTTGGTTGATATTATAGTCACTACCAGCACTTTGCAGAGCCGCATTGGAACATAGGTTGATTGCATTACCAATATCATTGCTTACGACATTAGCCTGCGGGACGGTTTGCTGCACTCTCTGCTGGGAACGTCTATTATAATTATCACGCCTTTTTCTATTTGAGGAACCCGCCAATATGGCGATACCGCCTAGAATTGCCGCTCCTACCAATATATCACCACCTCTTATACCACGGCGATGCTTACGAAAACGGCGACGGCGATAGTCTTGATTGTCTTCAATCCAAACAGGTTCACCTTGTTCAAATTGGCGCTCAAATTGACTGGCATCAGATATAATGGAGGGGTTAAATTCTGCCGCAGTTACGGGAGCAATAGGCATTGCCACCATAGAAATTACAGCTGTTGCCAAACTATATTTTTTCAATCTTTTCATTTCAAACTCCCTAATCACTGCAGCTTTAATGCCATTATCTACATAAATAGATGGTCCAGCCTGTATCCAAGCTGAACCATTTTTAACACTATTTAGAATATCATTATCTTAGACCACGAAGCTTAACTTCACTTACTTTACCGCTATCCACATAACATGTGAAACGTCCGTGATCGCTATATTTTTTATAACCATTGCCTTTGGTCACCAAAATATTACCTTTAATTCTATAACCATAGCGCGTGCGCTTAATATCACGAATATTCGTTACATCGGCATAACCAAGATAAGAAGCCTTATGTTCTGTTTGGCGTACGCATTGATTAATGGCATTGCGCGATCCGTTACGATGGAAACCGACCCGCTGACGTTTAAAACGATTATTATTAAACCCTCTTGAACGGTAATTATGATTATAGCCTCTGTCATATTTCACATCGTGATGGCGTTTATCCTTCTTCGAAGCTAATATCGCTGCCAGTCCGCCAATGACGACGGCTCCTGCAATAATCTCGCCTGCGCCTATTTTGTCGCGGTGATGTTCATTAGCATGGGCTGGAACGGCAGAGACTGCCATTGCTCCAGCGGCGGTGGTCGCTGCGATGGTTTTAGCGAATGCTTTATTTAGCAATTTCATGTCATGTCTCCTTATCAAACTTCGATTGGCTCTGTGCCTTTCGATGATTAAGGTATAGATGATTCGCTATGATTATATACTGAACTGATTTGTCAGGCCCTGTTAATATTAACAGAGGTTTTTATGAACAATCAAGATATTGATATGATTGAGAAAGTATAAAGTTATGCAGATAAATATAATGTTTTGGATAAAATTAGTCAGTTATTTTTTACTATTTCTGCTGATGGTTGCGTTCTTTTATGCCTTCACAGGCTGGTACCAAGCAAGAAATGATGCTGATGAATTACGTCAAATAGCACAAGATATGATCGATACGGGACTAGGTATTGATGATTTGGGCGTAAATCGATCAGGAGGTAACAGGTCATCCTTTATAATCAAGGTAGAAGACCCCAATTTCCTGAATCATAATGGTGTTGATTTTAGTACTGATGGAGCGGGTGCAACAACTATTACACAATCTCTAGCAAAAAGATTAGCATTTAGTGATTTCAAACCTGGCTATCAAAAAATCAGGCAAACAGGCTATGCCCTGGGTTTAGAGAGCAAATTAGAGAAAAATGAGATATTTATCTTATTTCTTAATACCGCCCAGATGGGCCGCTTTCCAACAGGGTGGATAGAAGGTTTTCACCGCGCTGCTAAATTATATTATCGCAAAAATACTGTTGAACTCAGTGATGACGAATTTATTGAGCTGATTGCCGTGTTGATTGCGCCTAGCGAATTACGTCTTGATCGAGAAAATCCAAAACGCGATGAACGCATGGTTCGTATTAAAAAATTGCTTGCAAATGAATGCACACCCCTTGACCATGATGATGTCTGGTTAGAGGGATGCGCTTAATTCAAGACTAATTTATAATCTCTATTCTTTAATTTCTAAGCCCGTCCATTGTGCTAAGAAAGAATAAATATCTGCAAATTCCGCTATCACCTTATCAGTAGGCTTACCGCTGCCATGGCCAGCACGGCTCTCTATCCGAATAATTTTTGGCTTGTTGCCCGTTTCAGCTGCTTGCAATGCGCTGATATATTTAAAGCTATGCCCTGGCACCACGCGATCATCTGTATCTGCCGTGGTCACTATTAATGCAGGATATTGCGTACCTGAATTAATATTATGATAAGGCGAGTAAGCCAATAAATTTTTAAAATCAGATTCTTTATTGGGGTAACCATAATCATCAACCCAATAACGCCCTGCGGTAAAGCGATCAAAGCGCAGCATATCCATCACCCCGACAGCTGCATGGCCTGCTGCAAATAAATCAGGTCTCTGATTGGCAACAGCACCAACCAGTAAACCGCCATTAGAGCGTCCTTCGATCGCAAGCTTGCCTTTTGCGCTTATACCCTCTGATATAAGAAATTCACCAGCAGCGATAAAATCATCAAAAACATTTTGTTTATTTTGCAAACGACCACCATCGTGCCATGCTTTGCCATATTCACCTCCGCCTCTGAGGCTTGCCTGTGCATAAACACCGCCAGATTGCAGCCACGCCATGCGCGTAGAGGAATATCCTGGTGTCAAAGAGATATTAAATCCGCCATAACCATATAATAATGTTGGCGCGCCTTTGCTTAAATCTACATCCTTATGATGTACCACAAATAATGGGATTTTGGTTCCATCTTTTGACGGATAAAATTTCTGCACTGTCACATAATCTTTTGGGTCAAATGCTAATTTCGGTAGAGCAAAAGGCGTACTTGTGCCTGTCGCGGTATCTAACCTATATATTGCTCCAGGTTGAGTGAAGTTTGAAAAACTATAAAATGTCTCAGAATCTCCTGGCTTTCCAGCAAAGCCCCTCGCCGTACCAATTTCAGTAAGATTAATTTCTCCTACATTATTACCATCCAGATCGACCATAGAAGCCAAGGATTTCGCATCCTCTAAATAAGTCAATACTATGCGATTACCGACTATACGGGCATTAGACAGTGTCGCCTCTTTCTCAGCCACAACATCGCTCCAAACAGGATCTTCTCCAGAAAGGTCAACTTTGGCAATACGAAGCCGCGGGGCTTTATTATCCGTTATAAAATATAATGTATCACCAATACCATCAATTAAGCGCCAATCATTTTCAAAACCTTCAATAAGTTTTTGCGGTTTCCAATCTCCCTGCCCGATAGCAATAATAGAGATTTCATATTTCTCATCTGTACCTGAAGAAGATGTAATGATTATATATTTATCATCATGAGTGACTTGCGCACTATGGCCTAATTTTGGATTATTAGGCGTAGCATAAATTGGAATATCAGCCGATTGCGGCGTTCCTAATTTATGATAATATACGGTCTGATTAAGATTCAAGGATTGAAACGCCTCACCCTCTTTTGGTTCAGGAAATCGCGAATAAAGAAAGGCATCATTACCAATCCAAGATATGCCGCTAAATTTCACCCATTCAATTTCATCACTCAATATTTCACCGCTATCTACATCTAACACCTTCAATGTGCGCCAGTCACTTCCGCCATCTTGGATGCTATATATTAGTTTTTTACCATCTGATGACGGAGACCATGCTGATAAGGCCGTTGCACCATCTTTTGCCCACGCATTAGGATCAATTAAGATACGCCCTTGTCCATCGAGACTATCACGCACATAGAGTATCGACTGATTCTGCAAACCATCGTTGCGCGTATAAAAATAGCGAGAGCCAGCTTTGCGCGGCAAACCAAAACGTTCATAATTAAATAATTTTTGCATGCGCTTGGTTAAAATATCGCGTCCAGAGAGTGTATCCAAATAAGAATCGGTCACGGCATTTTGTTGCTCAACCCATTTAGCAACTTCGGTATTTACGCGAACATCATCTTCTAACCAACGATAGGGATCGGCTACATCAACGCCAAATTGATTATCCACTACATTAACAGTTGCAGTTTTAGGATAGGCAATGCTCGTATTTTCAGAACTATTGCCAACGAGGATATTTTGATCTTCTTGGGCACTCGCAATGTTTATGCAAGAAACCAATAGCGTTGCACTTAAAATTCCAGCAAATGGCTTTAATAACATTCATAATCTCCTAATTGACGCATAGAAACAAAAATAGGCTAGAAGCCTATCGCTTCCAGCCTATTAATCAAATGAAAATTTCAATTATAAGAAATTAAATTAGTTTATGCTTCATCTTCTTCGCTATCTACTGGACCACTATCTTGACCTTTAGCGCTCTCATCACGATCTACCAATTCAATAACAGCCATGGCCGCTGCATCGCTAGCGCGATAGCCCGCTTTGATGACGCGGGCATATCCACCTTGGCGATCTGAATATCGTTCAGCCAATACATCAAATAGTTTTTTAACTTGTGTTTCATCCATAACGCGACTCATGGCAAGACGGCGATTGGAAAGACCACCTTTTTTAGCTAGGGTAATCAATTTTTCTACATAAGGACGAAGCTCTTTCGCCTTTGATACAGTGGTTGTGATTTGCTCATGCTTAATCAGCGATGCCGACATATTTCGCAGTAAAGCCGCACGATGCGAGCTGGTTCTTTGTAATTTTCTTTTGCCCATTTTATGGCGCATAATCTTTATCCTTCGTTCGGACCGCGTCCGTATAATGCTATACGCATTGGTTACGCGATACTGGCGGTGGAAACAGGGTCACCGCCTTACCCTTAGTTTAGCCTAATAGCTCTTGTTCAAGCTTCTTAGCCATTTCTTCGATATTTTCAGGAGGCCATCCTGGGATGTCCATACCCAAACGCAGACCCATTGATGACAATACTTCCTTGATCTCATTCAGAGATTTACGGCCAAAATTAGGAGTCCGTAACATTTCTGCTTCGGTTTTTTGTACCAAATCACCGATATAAATAATATTATCATTTTTGAGACAATTTGCACTACGAACAGAAAGCTCCAATTCGTCCACTTTCTTAAGCAAATAACGGTTCAATTGATTTGCATCTGATTCCTCTGTCTCGGCTGCGCTCTGACCAATTGGTCCAGAAGAAGCCGCCATAGATTCCTCGAAATATACAAATATTTGAAGCTGGTCTTGCAAGATACGCGCTGCATAAGCAACAGCATCTTCGGGTGTTACCGTTCCATCCGTTTCAATGGTCAATGACAATTTATCATAGTCAAGCTCTTGGCCAACACGCGCATTATCCACTTTATAAGCCACCTGACGGACAGGGGAATAGAGCGAATCCACTGGAATTAAACCAATGGGAGCATCTGCTGGACGATTTGCAACCGCAGGAACATAGCCTTTACCAATATCAGCGGTAATTTCCATGTTGAGCGTAGCATCTTCATCAAGATGACAAATAACCAAATCAGGGTTCATAACCTCAATATCACCGCTAACAGCAATATCGCCTGCTTTTACAGGGCCAGGGCCAGTTGCAGAAAGCTGCAAACGACGCGGGCCTTCACCTTCCATTTTCAAAGAGACTTGCTTGATGTTCAGGACAACATCGGTAATATCCTCGCGCACACCTGCAAGCGATGAGAACTCATGCAATACGTTTTCGATCTTAATCGAAGTGATGGCTGCACCTTGCAAAGATGAGAGCAAGACGCGACGAAGAGCATTACCCAATGTTAAACCATATCCACGCTCAAGAGGCTCTGCAACAAATGTTGCCTTACGTGTCGGATCACCACCCGCTTTTAATTCAAGCGAATTTGGCTTTTTTAATTCCTGCCAGTTCTTCATATTGACTGTCATGGACTTCCCCTATTTATTTGGCGGATCTGAAAATTGGCGCCATTCAGATCGGCCGGTCAAAAACAAATATGGCCGCCAAGCCATATCGTGTGATTCAGCTTAAACGCGACGTCTTTTCGATGGGCGAACACCATTGTGCGGGATAGGCGTTACATCACGAATAGATGTGATCGTAAATCCGACAGCTTGGAGTGCGCGTAGTGCAGATTCGCGACCAGAGCCAGGACCTTTTACTTCTACTTCCAAAGTGCGCACACCGTGGTCGGCTGCTTTTTTTCCAGCATCTTCTGCTGCAACTTGCGCTGCATAAGGTGTTGATTTACGTGAGCCTTTAAAGCCCATATGTCCCGCCGAAGACCAGCTAATCGCATTGCCTTGAGCATCCGTGATTGTGACCATCGTATTGTTAAAGGTAGCGTTCACATGTGCGACGCCTGACGATATATTTTTACGCTCTCTACGCTTAATGCGTTGTGGTTCGCGTGCCATAGTTAAATTCCTACTATAAAAATCTGGAAATATAATCGATCGGATAATATCCGATCAGCAAGATTATTTCTTCTTACCAGCGATTGGTTTTGCTTTACCCTTGCGCGTGCGCGCATTTGTGTGCGTACGTTGCCCGCGAACAGGCAGGCCTTTGCGGTGGCGAAGGCCACGGTAGCATGCCAAATCCATAAGGCGTTTAATGTTCATCGCCGTGTTTCGGCGAAGATCGCCTTCCACAGTATGCCCTTCATCAATCGCTTCACGAATTTGTAAAACTTCTTGATCGGTTAAATCTTGAACGCGGCGGCTATGGTCAATGCCGACCTTATCCGCTATTTCAAGGGCCTTAGTACGGCCAATTCCATGTATGTAGGTAAGCGATATGATTACCCGCTTATTTGTAGGGATGTTGACCCCAGCGATACGTGCCACTTATTAAAACTCCTGCTCCACAAAATAGACGGAATTGACTATTTTATCTCAACGCTTTGTTGGTTCAAAATGCACAAAACCAGCTTACGCACAAATGAGCGCTGCTGGTCATATGATTGTTGAATATAGCAGCCATTAAGCTGAGTCGCCTTTACTGTCAAGACAACTATTAGGAATTGTTAATAATCATACACAATAAAAAATAATGAAGAAATTATATAAGACTTTAGCGCTCTCTTCTGACCTCTTTAGTGCTACTTTCAAGAAGTTCTTCCTCAGATTTTATATCTTCCTCATCGCCTTTCGCATTATCAATTATATTTTCATCACCCGATAATTCTGACTTCTCATCATCAAGAAAATCTGCATCAGCAGAATCTACCTCCTCTGAGTTTAGAACTGGACCTATCAACTCAACCAAATTACCAAATTGCTCTCCAACAACTCTGTCAATTGCAGGTGCAATTTTGGGAATTTCAAGGCGCATATAACCACCAACAACATAGAGGAAACTAATCTTACTTGTACCATCACCATTGGATTTAATTGCAATTGTAAAAGTCCCATTAACAGCTTCAGATTGCAAAGGCCCCAATGCACCTGTCATACGAAGCACCTCATAATCTCTTATGTGAATGATTCGCATATGTTCGACCACACCCGTTTCTTTTTGTACTTCAGAATCTCTATCAATTAACAATTCGCAGAAACAACCATTGATCTTTGGCTCAAGATAGAAGTTCTCAGCATCACCAGAGAAGCTATGTTCTCCGCTCCACCAGCTATTGGGCAATATTATTTTGCTCCAAATCTCATCAGGTTCTGCAGCGACATCAGTAATATGAAACACAGAAAAACCATTATCAGATTGGCTGTTAACCTCTGCTACTGCAGCATTAGATGATAGAAAAATGGCCGCAATAATAATACTCAAAATAGAGCGCAGCTCAGATATCAGACCTATTTTTTTAAATATAACCATATGACAGTCTTAGGGCATTATAAATAATAGTACCAGATACACAATACAATAAGTTTATTATGATAATATTGCGTTTAACGCATCAGAGACTTCACTTATTCCGCCCATACCATCAACGCGCGATACAATTTTAAGTTCTTCATAAATAGGCAAGATAGGTGCTGTTTTTCCTCGATATTCGGCCATACGTGTACGCACCGTTTCTTCATTATCATCTGGTCGTCGTTTAAATTCACTCTTACTACACACATCACAAACACCTTCAACTTTTGGCAATTTATGACGATCATGGTAACCCGTGTTGCAATTACCACAAGTATAACGTCCAGTGATACGGTCCACCAGTGCATCCTCATCAACAGATAACTCTATGACATGATCCAGCACTTTGCCACGCTCAGAGAGCAGGTCATCTAGTAAAGCAGCCTGGTTTTGGGTGCGCGGAAAACCATCAAAAATGATACCAACATCAGCATCTAACTGATCTATATGCTCACCCAAAATTTGGGCCATGAGTTCATCGGGAAAAAGTTTGCCGCTCGACATTATGTCTTGGGCCATTTTGCCGACTTCACTGCCTTCTTTAACTGCGGCGCGCAAAATGTCACCTGTTGAGAGTTGAACCAAACCAAACTTATCTTCTAACAGGCCTGCCTGCGTTCCTTTACCCGCTCCAGGTGGTCCCAAAAGAATGATGTTCATATTAACCCCTAAAAATATTATTGGTAATTAATGCCAGATTAGTTGCGAGACTTCTTACCGCGCAATTTCGACTTTTTCATTAAATCACCATATTGGTGCGCTAACAAATGACTTTGGATTTGCGATACTGTGTCAATTGTAACATTAACCACAATTAGCAAGCTTGTCCCGCCCAACACAAAGAATTGACTCTGCCCTGTCGTTCCCATGACATAATCTGGCAACAAGCAGACTAAAGTCAGATATGCCGCCCCTAGAACAGTGATCCGCGTCAATACATAATCCAGATAATCTTGGGTGTTTTTGCCAGGACGGATACCCGGAACAAAACCACCTGCTTTTTTCAAATTGTCGGATGTCTCTTCGGGGTTAAATACAATTGCTGTATAAAAGAAACAGAAGAAAATTATCCCAAGACCATAGAGCAGCAAATATACGGGCTGACCATGTTGTAGATATTGATTAAGTGTAATCACAAAATCACCCATAGCACTTTCACCTGCCACTGTTTCTCCGCCAAGCTGAGTTAGAGTGATTGGAAGCAACAACAATGACGATGCGAAAATTGGCGGTATAACGCCAGCAGTATTAATTTTGAGCGGAAGATGCGAACGATCGGCCTGCATGACACCGCGCTGAGTTGCACGTTTTGGATATTGAATAAGTACGCGGCGCTGGGCCCGTTCCATGAAACAAATCAGCAGAATTAAACAGATAAACATCACCAAAAAGCCCAGCGCAAATAGACCACTTATAGAACCCTTTGCCGTGCCATCGAGCATAGTGCCAACTAAACGCGGCATTTGTGCGACAATGCCCGCCATAATGATAAGCGAAATACCATTGCCTATACCGCGTGCAGTTATTTGCTCACCGAGCCACATTAAAAATAATGTGCCGCCGATGAGGCTGATTGTTGCCACGATACGAAACAATATCCCAGGTTCAACTACTGCTTGTATACCAGTTGATGCCACTAATGATTCCAGACCAGCAGCAAGAAAATAGCCCTGGATTGCGGTTAAGAATACGGTGCCATAGCGCGTATATTGGTTGAGTTTTTTGCGGCCAGACTCGCCCTCTTTTTTAATCGCGGCTAATGTAGGGTTAAGGGATGCCGCCAATTGAATAACAATAGACGCTGTAATATAAGGCATAACACCAAGCGCAATTAAGCTCATACGTTCAAGGCTGCCGCCCGAAAATGTGTTCAAATAATCCAATACACCACCAGAGCCAGCTTGTTGATATAATAGTGATTGTGCGACGGGGTCTATTCCTGGAAGAGGAACAAAGCTTAATAACCGGAAAATTATCAACGCACCTAATGTAAACCAGATACGGTTTTTCAAATCAGTCGCTTTTCCGAAATTTGAAAAACTAACGCTAGCAGCCATTTTCTCGGCATTAGAAGCCATCGTGCAAATCCTTATTCTTAACCATATTCAAACGTAATATTGTTGTGAACTACTGGTCTCTTAATTACTTTGGGTATCTATGCCAAATATTTATTATATCTAACACAAGCTCCTATTATAGAAAACCCCGCAAGCCCTATATGGGTAGCGGGGTCAATATGACAAGCTGTAAAAACATTATCAAAGCATTAAAGAACACCACTAAGCCATTATTCAATGTTATTTTTATTTTTTAGTAGTTTTTGCAGCGCGCTTTTTAGCCATGGCTTCTTTTTTAGCTGCATTAACTTCTGCAGCTTTTGTAGAGGCCTTGTTAACTATTTCTACTGTACCACCAGCTTTTTCAACAGCCGCTACAGCAGCCTTTGAAGCACCAGCAACACTTATATTGAGCTTAGATGTGATATCGCCTTTAGCCAGCAAACGTACACCATCTTTGCCGCCGCGCGTTAAACCAATAGCATTTAGAGCTTCTTGGTCAATTATTTTCTTAATATCTAATTTTTTTGCATCAATGAATTTTTGGATCATTCCCAGATTCACTTCAGCATAATCTTTGCCGAATGGGTTGTTAAAACCGCGCTTTGGAATGCGCATATGAAGCGGCATTTGACCACCTTCAAAGCCTTTAATAGCTACACCACTGCGGCTCTTTTGGCCTTTCTGGCCACGCCCGCCCGTTTTACCTTTGCCAGAACCAATACCGCGTCCGATCCGCATTTTGCGGTGACGGGCGCCTTCATTATCTTTAATTTCGTTTAATTTCATTATCTGCACTCGCTTTCGCTTTGTTCGCGCTATTATCGCATTATGCTTGAAAATGGGAACATTAAGCCCCCATTTTTATTAATCCACCACTTCTACCATGTGACGAACTTTACGGATCATACCACGCACTTCGGGTGTATCCTCCAATTCGACCACACGGTGCATCTTATTCAAACCTAAGCCAATCAATGTTTTTTCTTGGCGTTCTGGACGGCGAATAGGAGAGCCTGTTTGTTTTATTTTAATCTTGGCCATTATGATTACTCCGTAACCGCGTCAGCATCAGCTTGCACTTCAGCTTTTGACGCTCCATCAGAACCACGACCTAGCAAATCAGCAATCTTTTTACCGCGCCGTTGTGCAACAGATTTCGGACTTGTTTGATTATCAAGCGCATCAAATGTGGCGCGGATCATATTGTAGGGGTTTGATGAACCAACTGATTTGGTCACAACATCAGCAACACCCAAAGATTCGAAAACAGCACGCATCGGACCACCAGCAATAATACCAGTACCAGCAGGCGCACTGCGTAATGTCACTTTACCCGCACCAAAACGGCCATTGCCATCATGATGCAACGTACGACCTTCTTTCAAAGGAACGCGGATCATTTTCTTTTTCGCAGCAGCCGTTGCTTTGTTGATTGCTTCTGGAACTTCGCGCGCTTTACCATGACCAAACCCAGCGCGGCCTTGACCATCACCAACAACAACCAAAGCAGCAAAACCAAAGCGTTTACCGCCTTTCACGGTTTTAGAAACACGATTAATGTGCACCAATTTCTCAATTAGTTCATCGCCTTCTTCTTCGCGTGGCTTGCGATCATTACGGCGACCACGACCACGGCCCTTGCCATCATTACCACGATTACTACGGCCTTCTTTTTTGCCTTCTGGTGCAGCAGGTGCTGCACTCTCAGCTGCAGCTTCTGGAGCAACTTCGGCTTCTGTTTTATTTTCTTCTGCCATCATTAAAACTCCAATCCGCCTTCACGCGCAGCATCAGCAAGCGCTTTTACGCGTCCGTGAAAGAGAAATCCTCCACGATCAAATACTACGCTCGTAATACCAGCTTTTTTTGCAGCCGCAGCAACGCGCTTGCCCACTTCGGCAGCAGCTTTACTATCGGCACCCAAACCTTTGACATCTTTATCATTCGATGATGCAGAAGCCAATGTACGGCCTTGTATATCATCAATAATTTGAGCATAAATATGTTGACCTGTACGATGTACAGACAAACGAGGACGTCCAGCGACCTGAGTGCGTAATTTAGAGCGCACACGTTGGCGGCGACGTTCAAAGAGAGATAGTTTCGCCATGGCTTACTTCTTCTTCCCTTCTTTACGAAATATATATTCACCGCGATACTTAATGCCTTTGCCTTTATATGGCTCTGGCTTTCTCCATTGGCGAATCTCGGCAGCTACCTGCCCTACTTTTTGTTTATCCATTCCACTAATTTCAATTGTCGTTTGGTCTGGCGTTTTAATGTCAATCCCTGCTGGGATGTCAAAATCTACATCATGGCTGTAACCTAGTTGAAGGTTTAAAACTTTACCGTTCACTTTTGCACGATAACCAACACCATTAATTTCCAATACTTTAGAGAAACCCTCTGTCACACCGACAATAAGATTTTCAACTAAGGTTCTTTGCATACCCCAAAAAGATATTGCCTTCTTGGTTTTATTCGCAGGAACAACAACAACTTCGCCATCTTCTACAGTATAAGTCACTGCTTCAGAAGCTGGCATTGTCATTTCACCCTTTGGCCCTTTTACGGTCACCAAACCATTAACAATATTGGCGGTTACGCCTGCTGGGATAGCAATTGGTTTTTTACCAATGCGGCTCATCAGAACACCTCCGCTAAAATTTCGCCACCAACATTTGATTCGCGTGCTTCTGAGTCAGATAGTACACCGCGCGGTGTTGATACGATGGTTATACCAAGGCCATTACGAATAACGGGTAGCTCCTTAGAACCCGAATATACTCGGCGACCTGGCTTTGAAACACGCGCTAAATGCTGAATAGCAGGCGCACCTTCAAAATATTTCAATTCAATACGCAGGCCGCCATGCTGACCTTTTGAACCAAAAGCTTCTTCGCTATAACCACGAATATAGCCTTCACGTTGCAAAACATCTAAAACGCGAGCGCGCAGCTTAGAGGAAGGAGAGACAACAGAGTCTTTCTTTGCCCGTTGGCCGTTACGAATACGGGTGAGTAAATCACCCAAAGGATCTGTCAATGCCATGATCTAATATCCTTACCAGCTTGACTTAGTAATGCCAGGGATAAGACCTTTATTGGCCATATCACGAAGCTCAATCCGGCATAACCGGAATTTACGATAATAACCGCGTGGACGACCCGTGGTCGAACAACGGTTGCGAACCCGCGTTGGGTTACCATTACGAGGAATTTCGGCCATTTTAAGGCGAGCAATTAAACGCTCACTCTCATCAAGACTTTCGTCTTGAGCCACTGCTTTAAGCTTAGCATATTGACCAGAGAATTTCTTCACCAGCTTCTTACGCCGCTCATTTTTATTTACAGAACTCAGTTTCGCCATGACTTAAGCTCTCATCCTTTCCGTTAAAGACACCATTATGCCGCTGCCTTTTCATCATTCTGTTCTTTGGGAAAAGGAAATCCGAAAAGACGTAGTAATTCACGTGCTTCATCATCCGTATTCGCCGAAGTGGTTACAATCACATCCATACCGCGCACCACATCGATGGCGTCATAGCTGATCTCTGGGAAAATAATTTGCTCTTTCAAGCCCATGGCAAAATTACCACGACCATCGAAACTTTTTGGGTTCAAACCGCGAAAGTCACGAATGCGAGGCATTGCTATAGTAACTAAACGTTCAATAAATTCAAACATCTGTGTACGGCGTAAAGTCACTTTAACACCAATTGGCATACCTTCGCGAAGCTTAAAAGTTGCGATTGATTTTTTCGCACGGGTAATCACCGCTTTTTGACCCGCTATAAGTTCCATTTCAGCCAAAGCTGTAGTTACTTTTTTCTTGTCTTGCGAACCTTCACCAACACCCATATTGAGTGTAATTTTCTCAATCTTGGGTACTGACATATGGTTTTTATAACCAAATTTTTCGGTCATCGCTTTTACGATTTCATCGTTGTAGCGCGTTTTCATACGTGGGACATAAATATCAGCCATCGACCATCTCCCCTGATTTGACAGCAATACGAACTTTCTTGCCGTCTTTCTCTTCAAAACGAACGCGCGTTGCTTTACCATCTTTTGGATCTGCTATCGCTACATTGGAAATATCCATAGCAGCCTCAAATTTATCAATACCACCTTGCGGATTTTCTTGGCTAGGCTTACGGTGGCGCGTTGCGATATTCATGCCTGTAACAATCACTTTACCGCCTTTGGGCATAACTTTTGAAACTTCGCCAGTTTTGCCTTTATCTTTACCTGCCAAAATGACGACATTATCGCCCTTTTTTATCTTAGCACTTGCCATGATTATAGTACCTCCGGTGCAAGCGATATGATTTTCATATGCTTTTTCGCACGCAGTTCACGAACCACAGGCCCAAAAATACGGGTGCCAATTGGCTCTTTATTAGCATTTACCAAAACAGCAGCACTGCTATCAAAACGAATAACTGTTCCATCAGCACGGCGAATATCTTTTGCAGTGCGCACTATCACAGCGCGGTGAACATCGCCTTTTTTGACTTTACCACGTGGTGCAGCTTCTTTCACTGATACCACTATTATGTCGCCCACTCCAGCAAAACGCCGTTTTGAACCGCCCAATACTTTGATGCACTGGACGCGCTTGGCACCGCTGTTATCAGCGACTTCAAGATTTGACTGCATCTGGATCATGGATCCAATTCCTTTCGTCTGGCTTGCCGAACAATTCCGGTAGTTCCGTTAAAATTAACTCTTACTCAGCTAGTTTAGTCTCGTTTGTGCGCGACAAAGCTATCCATGTTTTATTCTTAGAGATTGGCTTTGTTTCTTCGATACGAACTGTTTCACCAGCTTTAAATTCATTAGCTTCGTCGTGCGCATGATATTTTTTAGACCGACGAATTATTTTACCGTACAGTGGATGCTTCACTTTGCGCTCGACACGAACAACAATTGTTTTGTCATTAACATCGGATACCACCGTGCCGGTTAAGATGCGTTTTGGCATATTATAGTTCCTTAAACCGATTTGGCGGCACTTGCGCGCTCACCTTGTAATGTTTTAATGCGAGCAATATCGCGACGAACAATACGGACACGATCTGACTTTTCAAGTTGGCCCGTTGCTGATTGAAAACGAAGATTAAATTGCTCTTTTTTCAACTCATTGAGCTGCGTTGCCAATTCATCGTCAGTTTTTACACGAAAATCTGCTGTCTTAGTCATTATTTCGCTCCCAGATGAGAAGTATCACCCAAACGAGCAACAACTTTAGTTCTAATAGGAAGTTTCATAGCAGCGCGTTCAAAAGCTACCGCAGCCAATGGACCAGGCACACCATCAAGTTCAAACAAAATACGGCCAGGTTTCACACGAGCAGCCCAATATTCAACGCTACCTTTACCCTTACCTTGGCGAACCTCAGCAGGTTTTTTGGAAACAGGAACATCGGGAAAAACACGAATCCACAAACGTCCTTGACGTTTAATGTGGCGTGTAATCGCACGGCGAGCAGCCTCAATCTGACGCGCGGTAATACGCTCAGGTTCTAATGCTTTCAGACCATAAGAACCAAAGTTTAAATCAGTTCCACCTTTTGCATTTCCGTGAATACGACCTTTAAAGGTTTTTCGGAATTTATGTTTCTTCGGTTGTAGCATAATGCTTCGCCCTTATCTTTCTATATTTCTATCAACGTGCAGGACGGACGCCAGATGTTTGCGCATCCATCATCAACCGGTCCGTTGCCATAGGATCATGCCCCAAAATCTCACCCTTGAAGATCCAAACCTTAATCCCGATAATACCATATGCAGTCAAAGCTTCTGATTCTGCATAATCAACATTTGCGCGCAATGTGTGCAGAGGAACACGTCCTTCGCGATACCATTCAACGCGCGCAATTTCTGCACCGCCTAAGCGGCCCCCACATGTGATTTTAATGCCTTCTGCACCCAAACGCAGCGCTGATTGCACAGCCCGCTTCATAGCACGACGGAAAGCGATACGGCGAATAAGCTGATCGCCAACGCCTTGCGCCACTAATTTCGCATCAATCTCTGGTTTACGAATCTCTACAATGTTAAGAGCAACATCACTGTCCGTAAATGCTTTTAGCTTTTGGCGAAGCTTTTCAATGTCCGCGCCTTTTTTACCAATGATAACACCAGGGCGCGCTGCGTAAATGGAAACACGACATGTTTTCGCTGGACGCTCAATAACAACTTTTGAAACTGCTGCTTGCGGTACTGTATCAAAAATGAATTTACGCATCTTAATGTCTTCGACCAATTGCTTGCCATAATCATGACCTTCGGCAAACCAGCGGCTATCCCAAGTACGATTAATCTGAAGGCGAAGCCCGATAGGATTACTTTTCTGACCCATTATTTAGCCTCTTCTTCTTCTTGTTCACGAACCACGATCCGTAAACGGCTGAATGGTTTGACGATTTGATTGCCACGTCCACGCGCACGCGCACGAAAACGTTTCATTGTCAGCGCCTTACCAACACTAGCTTCTTGAACCACCAATGCGTCAACGTCCAGATTATGGTTATTTTCCGCATTTGCAATAGCGCTGTTCAAAACAGATTTTACATCACGCGCCATTGCTTTTTTAGAAAAACTTAGAACATTTAATGCATCTTCCACTTTGCGTCCACGAATAAGCTGCGCTACCAAGTTAAGCTTTTGAGCAGAACCGCGAATAGCAGTTGCCGTTGCCAATGCTTCATTATCACCTACACGGCGAGCAGATTTTGCCTTACCCATTAGCGTTTACCCTTCTTGTCTGCACCATGACCATAATAGTTACGGGTAGGTGCAAATTCACCAAGCTTATGGCCAACCATATCTTCATTTACAGACACAGGAATAAATTTCTGTCCATTATAAACATTGAAGGTCAAACCAACGAATTGCGGAAGAACCGTTGAACGACGCGACCAAGTTTTAATCGGAGCACGCGCACCGCTTTCTTGAGCATCTTCGGCTTTCTTGAGCAAATATAAGTCCACAAAAGGACCTTTCCAAACAGAACGAGCCATTATTTACCTCTTCTTCTTCGCGTGACGAGAACGGATAATCATACGATCTGTCTGCTTATTCTTACGAGTGCGAGCACCTTTAGTTGGTTTACCCCAAGGTGTAACCGGGTGACGACCCCCTGAAGTACGGCCTTCACCACCACCATGCGGATGATCAACAGGGTTTTTCGCAACGCCGCGTGTAAGAGGACGCTTACCAGCCCAACGATTACGGCCTGCTTTAGCCAGTGTTTGATTTGAATTATCAGGGTTAGATACAGCGCCAACCGTGCCCATGCAATCACCACGAATATAACGCTGCTCACCGCTATTTAAACGCACAATCACCATACCGCGATCACGGCCAACAAGCTGCACATAAGTACCTGCAGCACGCGCAATCTGACCGCCTTTATTAGGCTTCATCTCGATATTGTGACAGATAGTTCCTACTGGCATTTGCGATAATAACATAGCATTGCCAGGCTTCACATCCGTTTTTTCACCAGCCACAACAGTATCACCTAATGCCAAACGTTGCGGAGCAATGATATAGCTTTGTTCACCATCTTCATATTTGATGAGTGCAATGAACGCACTGCGGTTAGGATCATATTCGATCCTCTCAACCGTAGCTGGCATATCAAATTTACGGCGCTTGAAATCGATGATACGATATTTTTGCTTGTGACCGCCACCAATACCACGTGCGGTTATATGACCTTTATTGTTACGGCCACCCGTTTTATTCTTACCATGGACCAGTGCTTTTACAGGCTTGCCTTTAAACAAAGATGATTTGTCTACTAGTACAAGTCCGCGTCGTGCTGGACTGGTTGGTTTATAACTTTTTAATGCCATGATTTAAGCTTTAAACCCCCGTTGTCACGTCGATCGCCTGGCCTTCAGCCAGAGTTACAATCGCTTTTTTAATGTCATTGCGGCGATATGGACGACCGCGCCAGCGCTTTACTTTACCTTTTTGGATCAAGGTGTTGACGCGCAACACTTTAACGTCAAATAATGCTTCAACAGCCGCTTTAATTTGAGGCTTTGTGCTATCGCCAGAAACTTTGAAAACTACCGCATTATTCTCACTTAGTAATGTCGATTTTTCCGTAATATGCGGCGATACGATCACATCATAATGACGATTATCTATGGTGTCTTTTTTAGCCATTGAAACGCGCCTCCAATTTTTCAACGCCTGCCTTGGTCAAAACCAAAGTGTCATGGTTTAAAATATCATAAACATTCGCACCAGAAGCAGCCATCACATCAAGACCGATCAAATTAGATGAAGCTTTGCGGAAGTTATCATTCACCGCTTCACCATCAATAATCAATGCAGTACGGCCAAAACCTAATTCATCTAATTGAGATTTAAGAGCCTGAGTTTTCGGAGCCTTCACATCCAAATTATCTAATATGATTAAGCTACCGTCTTTTGCTTTCGCAGACAAAGCCATTTTGAGACCTAAAGCACGTATTTTCTTGTTCAACGACGGATTAAAGTCACGTAGACGTGCACCATGCGCTTTACCACCACCGATAAAGATTGGAGCGCGGCGATCACCATGACGTGCCGTACCACCACCTTTTTGGCGGCCGAATTTTTTACCCGTACGAGCAATGTCGCTACGTTCACGTGTTGGACGCGCAGTAGCCCGTTTCTTTTCACGCTGCCAATTAACAACGCGGTGCAAAATATCAGCGCGAGGTTCTAGACCAAACACATCATCAGACAATTCTATATCGCCTTTTGCTTTTGCTTCGAGGGTTTGTACTTTTAATTTCATGCCTTAACCCTCCCCTTCTGTTTTTGTATCTTCTACAGCAGGAGCTTCAGCCGATACATCTGCACCCACTTCAACCGCTGCATCAACAGATTTATCTGCTTTCAATGAAGCGGGGAATGGAGCGCTATCTGGAGCAGGCAATTTCACAGAATCGCGTATCATTAACCAACCATTTTTAGCACCTGGCACCGATCCTTTAACAAAGATCAAACCGCGCTCCGAATCGGTACGAACAATCTCAAGATTTTGTTGCGTACGTTGACGATCACCCATGTGACCAGCCATCTTTTTACCCTTGAAAACCTTGCCTGGATCTTGACGATTGCCTGTTGAACCATGCGAACGGTGAGACAATGACACACCATGCGTTGCACGAAGACCACCAAAGTTCCAGCGCTTCATAGCACCTGCAAAACCTTTACCTTGCGTATGACCCGTCACATCAACCATTTGACCATCAACAAAATGATCGGCAGATAAAACAGCACCTACTGGCAATAGAGCCTCTTCGCTATCAACGCGAAATTCAGCTATACGCGCTTTTGGCTCTACCAATGCCTTTGCAAGCTCTTCGCGTTGCGGTTTATTTATATTTTTCGCTTTACGGACCCCAGAACCAACACGAACAGCTAAATAACCATCCGTCTCATTGCTGCGATTTCCGACCACTTGGCATCCCTCAAGAGCCAATACGGTAACGGGAATATGCTGACCATCTTCTTGGAAGATGCGCATCATACCCATTTTTTTCGCGATCACGCCAGTGCGCATGACCTTTCTCCTTCACAGAGGCCCATACAGCACCATTGCTCCACGGGCGTGATAAAATTCGCCTAACCCAAATTTATGCTGAGCCCCGTCTGGGCTAGACGCCAATTACTCAGGGGAGTAAAAAGCGAGACGGGGAACGCAGCCCGATATTCTCTAATGAAAATAATCGGCGGTATTCCTATATCGTCGGGCATGAAAATATCACACCATATATCTTGCTATGCCTATTGCGCAATTCTTACGAATTAAGCAAGCTTAATTTCAACATTTACACCAGCAGCCAGATCGAGCTTCATCAAAGCATCAACGGTTTCTGGTGTAGGTTGCACAATGTCGAGCAACCTTTTATAAGTCCGCACTTCAAATTGCTCACGCGATTTTTTGTTAACGTGAGGCCCACGGTTTACCGTGAACTTTTCAATGCGGGTCGGCAATGGTATAGGACCACGGATTAAAGCGCCAGTGCGGCGCGCTGTCTCGGCAATTTCTTGCGTCGCTTGATCAAGCACACGATGATCAAATGCCTTAAGTCGAATACGAATATTCTGCGTTTCCATAGTCAATTATACCAATATCAAAGAGCCAAAAAATAAATCCACCCATATTCTGCCATTAGGTAAAATAAGAGGTGAACCCAATAATCTCAAACCGACCAAATCAGGCGAATCAGTCGGTATGAGTTTCTATATTACTTAGTTATCGATCCGACAACCCCTGAACCAACCGTGCGACCGCCTTCACGAATAGCGAAGCGCAATCCTTGGTCCATAGCGATTGGAGCAATCAATTTAACACTGATTGTGACATTATCACCTGGCATTACCATCTCTGTACCATCTGGAAGAATAACTTCGCCAGTCACGTCCGTTGTACGGAAGTAGAATTGTGGACGATAGTTTGCAAAAAATGGCGTGTGACGACCACCTTCATCTTTTGAAAGTACATAAACTTCGGCAGAAAATTCTGTGTGCGGCGTAACACTACCAGGCTTACATAATACCTGACCACGCTCAACTTCCTCGCGTGCGATACCGCGAACCAATGCACCGATATTATCGCCAGCTTCACCTGAGTCGAGTAATTTACGGAACATTTCAACACCCGTAACGGTTGTTTTTGTTGTATCTTTGATACCAACGATTTCAACTTCGTCACCAACATTAACAACACCAGTTTCTACACGGCCCGTAACAACAGTACCGCGACCAGAGATAGAGAATACATCCTCAACTGGCATCAAGAAATCTTTATCAACAGGACGATCAGGTTGCGGAATGAAATCATCTACAGCTTTCATAAGCTCGAGAATTTTTTCTTTACCGATATTGTCATCACGCCCCTCAAGAGCAGCAAGAGCTGAACCAGAAATGATTGGAATATCATCACCAGGGAAGTCATATTCAGATAGAAGTTCACGAATTTCCAATTCAACAAGCTCAAGAAGCTCTTCATCGTCAACTTGATCAACTTTATTCATGAAAACAACCATAGCAGGAACACCAACTTGGCGCGCAAGTAGGATATGCTCTTTGGTCTGTGGCATTGGACCATCAGCAGCATTCACCACCAGAATAGCGCCATCCATTTGCGCCGCACCCGTGATCATATTTTTCACATAGTCAGCATGTCCTGGGCAATCAACATGCGCATAATGACGGCCTTCGGTTTCATATTCAACGTGCGCCGTTGAAATGGTGATGCCGCGCTCACGCTCTTCAGGGGCTTTATCGATGTTCGCAAAATCAACAGCTTCACCGCCGGTTGATTCAGCAAGTACTTTTGTAATTGCCGCTGTAAGCGTTGTCTTACCGTGGTCAACATGACCAATGGTACCAATGTTACAGTGCGGCTTGTTCCGTTCAAACTTTGCTTTTGCCATTATATCCTACCTTTATATTCAAACTATATTAGCTCGTGTCGCGCGCATTGGCGCGATTAAGAGCGATTGTCAAGCCTTAGAGTGCAATTTGCCACCATAAATCATGTTTTATGAACTCATAAGACCTGTGATATTAGTATCCTTGCCGATACTTATATCTAAAAATAAATTGCGATATTCTCGCAATCCAATTGCCTAGGCCATTTTCTCTTTTAATTCTTCTGCAACATTATTGGGTACAGGCTCATAATGTGAAAATTGCATGCTATATTGCGCACGCCCTTGCGTAAATGAACGAAGCTCATTCACATAACCAAACATATTAGCCAGCGGCACCATTGAATCAACAACCTGTGCATTACCGCGGCTATCGGTACCTTGAATTTGGCCGCGTCGGCTATTCATATCACCGATCACATCGCCCAAATATTCCTCTGGCGTTACAACTTCAACCTTCATCACTGGTTCTAATAGCTGTATACCAGACTTCTGCGCCGCTTCACGCATAGCAGCACGGCCCGCAATTTCAAATGCCAATGCCGAAGAGTCAACATCATGATAGGCCCCATCATAAAGACGGATATCAAAGTCGATAATAGGGAAGCCGATTAGCGAACCTGTCTCAGCAGTCTCACGCATGCCTTTTTCAACCGACGGGATATATTCTTTCGGAATATTACCGCCTTTAATCTCATCTTGAAATGTTATGCCTGCACCGCGCTCACCAGGTGTTACTTCAAATTTAACGCGCGCAAATTGACCTGAACCACCCGATTGTTTTTTGTGGGTATAATCAATTTCAACTGCACGGCTTAGTGATTCGCGATAGGCCACTTGCGGCGCACCAACATTAGCCTCCACTTTAAACTCGCGCTTCATACGATCGACAAGAATATCAAGGTGAAGTTCACCCATACCTTTGATGATCGTTTGACCTGATTCATGATCGGTGGTGACGCGGAATGATGGGTCTTCCGCCGCCAGACGATTCAGGGCTACGCCCATTTTCTCTTGGTCAGCTTTAGTTTTTGGCTCCACGGAAAGCTCAATAACAGGCTCTGGGAACTCCATACGCTCTAATATTATCGGATCACCCGATGCACAGAGCGTATCACCTGTAGTGGTGGTTTTCATACCCGCAAGCGCAACAATATCGCCCGCCATTGCCTCATCAATATCTTTACGATCATTAGAGTGCATCTCAAGGATACGTCCCACTTTTTCCTTCTTATCCTTAACAGAATTAAGGATCGTGCCTTTT
>CALDZL010000070.1 GCA_937944295.1 uncultured Sphingorhabdus sp. | reverse complement strand
CCGCTGCGTGATGGTGTGATAGCTGACATTGATGTCGCCGAGCAAATGATAAAACATTTTATCCACAAGGTGCATGGCAAACGCCGTATGTTTAGTTATCCACAGATCGTTATCTGCGTTCCTAGCGGTTCAACGTCTGTCGAACGCCGTGCCATTCGTGATGCAGCCTCCAATGCTGGCGCAAGCGAAGTATTTTTAATCGAAGAACCAATGGCTGCGGCTATTGGTGCCGACATGCCCGTTACCGAACCTATTGGTTCTATGGTGGTTGATATTGGCGGCGGCACAACCGAGGTTGCCGTTTTATCATTACGTGGGCTTGCTTACACAACATCGGTTCGTACTGGCGGCGACAAAATGGACGAAGCGATTGTTTCTTATGTGCGCCGCCACCACAATCTGCTGATCGGTGAATCAACAGCGGAACGCATCAAACAAGAATATGGCGTTGCTCAAGCACCAGAAGATGGTGTTGGCATAACAGTAACCATCAAAGGCCGCGATCTAGTCAATGGTGTTCCTAAAGAAATTTCTATCAATCAAGGACAAATTGCCGAAGCCTTAAGCGAACCCATTGGTACCATTGTCGAAGGTGTGCGTATCGCATTAGAGAATACAGCACCAGAACTGGCTGCTGATATTGTCGATCAAGGTATTGTATTAACGGGCGGCGGAGCATTGATGACAAATTTGGATGCGCATATGCGCGATGAAACAGGTCTGCCTGTAACAGTTGCAGAAGACCCATTGACCTGTGTTGCCATTGGCACAGGCCGCGCCTTAGAAGACGAAGTCTTTGCTGGCGTTTTGATGACAGCTTAAGAAAGGAGAATGGGGCATGGCGCCGCCAAAAAACCGGCGCCCTGGATTTTCCAGAAAGGCGCAATACAGTATTTTTGCTACTTATGTGCTCGCAATTGCGGGTGCAATTATTGGCGCTCTATTACTTCTTATTTCCATTCTCGATCCAAAGGGCTTTTCAGCCTTGCGTATTGTTGGTGCAGAAGCAAGTGCGCCCATTGGTCGTTTCTTTAACAGTATCAGAAGAACCGCAGTTGATAGCAGTGAAAATATATCATATTATTGGGATGCCGCGTCCAAAAATAAAGCGATGAACAGAAAAATAGAGGAACTAAAAAAAGAAAATTTAGAATTGCGCATTACCAAACTTGAAAATAAAAGATTAAAACTGTTCATTGGAAATATACAAAATGAGCAATTGAAAATTATTAGTACGGGTCGCCTTATCAGTACCAGCGCCACCAGCGGTCGCAGGCTTGCTATTATGTCAGTTAAAAGCACCCAAAATATGGTGGCGGGACAAGCTGTAATATCGGATAAAGGTCTTATCGGGCGTATCACCGAAATAGGCTTAACCACAGCACGCATATTATTATTAACTGACACAGCCAATGTCGTGCCTATCATTCGATTATCTGATGGTTTAGCGGCTTTTGCAACAGGTAATGCAGACGGTACATTATTAATAAAACCTCTGGACCTAGGCATTAATCCATTTCAAAAAGGCGATATATTAGTCACATCTGGTAATGGTGGCCTTTATCCTCCTAATATACCTGTCGCTACGATCATAGGAAAATCTGGTGATAGCGGTCTGGCAAAACCTCTGGCTGATCCCGCTACAACCGATTATTCATCTATATTAGAGATATATGATCCCGCAGCTAATCAAGAGATAGAAATTATCAGAGAAGAAGCTAATCTACTAGATAGCAGTTCAGCAGTGCCATGAGCCATAAAGAACGCTTTATAAGACGCAAACGAAGAAAAAGCTTCCCTCTCTTTGGTAGTCGCTCCTATCAATCACGCATTAACAGACGGCATTCGCAATGGCGCATTTTATTTGCTCCAATCCTATCTGTATTGATGGGATCATTGATGACAACTCTGCCATTTTTTAGTGATTTACCGATTTTACCACCATTTGGTTTTATGATTTTTATTGCTTGGCGTTTATTACGCCCTGGAATGTGGCCAATGTGGGTAGGGCTTCCCTTTGGTATCTTTGACGATATTTTTAGCGGCGCATTATTCGGTAGTGCTGCCCTTATGTGGTCTATTGCGATGCTTGTGAGTGAGTTTATTGACAGCCGTATAATCTGGCGTGACCATATATTAGATTGGTTGATTGCTTCTATATTTATTGCTATATATATTATAGCATCATTGTTGATAATTTCAATGATACAGGTGCGACCCAATCTATGGCTGATATTGCCTCAAATAATATTCTCAATAGCATTATATCCATTAGTCGTCAGATTTTGTGCTGCAGTCGATAATTGGCGATTACGCCGATGATAGGACGTAAAAAAAATAAAAGCACCATTGCAATGTCGGCGGTAAAGCAAGAATTCTCTTTTACGCGACGAGCTATGTTTGTTGGCGGAGTGCAAGCTGTATTTGGATTAGCAATAGGGGCACGTATGACCTATATTGCCATAGCTGAAAAAGAAAAATATACATTATTATCAGAAAGCAATCGCGTAAACTTAACACTTGTTCCGCCAAGACGCGGCTGGTTTATCGATAGGAATGGGAAACCTATTGCCACTAATAGGACCGATTTTCGTGTTGATATCATTCCTGATCGTTTGGTAAATAAAGAGAGAACTGTTGCAACTCTGACAAAATTATTATCATTAAATGATGATGAAGTTACCCGAATTAACAGAGAATTAGAACAATCATCTGGTTTTCAACCTGTGCAAATCGCATCGGGTTTAGATTATGAAGATTTTGCTCTTATAAGTGTGCGTTTGCCCGACTTACCTGGCGTATCTCCACGTCAGGGCTTTTCAAGATTCTATCCAAGCGGTGCCGCTGTAGGGCATCTTATAGGTTATGTTGGACCCGTTTCAGCCGAAGAATATCAAAAGAATAGAGACCCTTTGCTCATCACACCGGGTTTTAAAATTGGTAAGGATAATTTAGAACGTAAATTTGAAAATATCTTACAAGGCAAACCAGGTGCAAAGCGCGTCGAAGTAACAGCGCGTGGAAAGATAGTTAGAGAATTAAGTTCACGTGAGGATACCCCTGGTAAGCCTGTAAAATTAACTATTGATATTGATCTACATAATTATGCTGCGCGGCGGCTCGGTATAGAATCTGGCTCTGTTGTTGTGATAGATTGTTTAACGGGTGATATTTTGACAATGGCTTCTATGCCATCCTTTGACCCCAATAGTTTTTCCCAAGGGATAGGTGTATCTGAATATGCTTGGCTACGCGAAGATAGAACAGTGCCACTCCTGAATAAATCTTTACAAGGGCTATACCCACCTGGTTCAACGCTAAAGCCATTGGCGGGACTAGCCATTTTAGAACAGGGAATTAGTGCCGAAGAGACTGTATTTTGTAATGGCGGTTATACGCTTGGTAATAGACGGTTTAATTGCTTGGGCCGTCACGGTAATATCAATATGGCAGACGCAATAAAGCGAAGTTGTAATACTTATTTCTACACAATGGGGCGTCGAATTGGTTATGATAAAATTGCGCCTGTTGCGCGGACTTTGGGTTTGGGTCAAGAATTTAACCTGCCCTTTACATCCCAATATTATGGTACTGTACCAGATAGCAAATGGTTAGAAAAAAAACATAATCGTAAATGGACATCGGCCGATTCTCTCAACGCAGTTATTGGGCAAGGATACGTTCTGGCGAGCCCTTTCCAACTCGCAATTATGACGGCACGTTTAGCCTCTGGGCGTAAAATATTACCCAATATTGTTGCAAATACGGGTAAAAAAACTCCCAGCCTTACCTTTCCAAAAGAATCTTTAAATATCATACGCGAAGGCATGTTCAGGGTTGTCAATGTCGCTGGTGGAACAGCAACCAGAGGCCAATTACCGCTCGATGATGTGAAAATGGCAGGAAAAACTGGAACTTCACAAGTTACTGCTATTCGGCGCGATGGCAGGCGATCAACCGAATGGAAACATCGCGATCATGGCCTATTTGTCTGCTACGCGCCGCATGATAACCCGCGCTATGCTGCAGCAGTTGTCATTCAACATGGTGGTGGTTCGGGCGCTGCATACCCAATAGCACGCGATGTTCTAACCTTTATTTACGATAAAGAAAAAGCCATGGAAACGCTTAACGCTCTTGAGAGCGCATGGGGCGGAACAATCGAACAGCGCATGGCTGCTGACTTAGCCCGTTATAGACAAAATAAAGATGCTGAAAAAAATCAGATCAATGAAGAAGAAACTACATCCGAAACTAACACAGTAGAGGATGAAATATGAGCAGTCATAACAGTATAGTACCAGCGCAAATATCTAATCTACCATGGCGCATAATATTCTTGCTTATTGCCCTTGCTTGTTTTGGTGTAATAATTTTATACTCCGCTGCAGATGGGAATATGATGCCATGGGCAGCGCCGCACTTAATACGGTTTTTGATCATGCTAGCAGCAGCTATTGTCATGTCACGTTTACCATTAGATTTTTGGAAGACAATGACATTTCCTATATATGTTGGTGTTTTATTGATGCTAATTGGCGTTGAAATTGTAGGTAGTTTGGGCGGTGGTAGTCAAAGATGGCTCAATCTAGGGTTTATGCGTATACAACCATCGGAACTTATGAAACCAGCTGTTGTTTTAGCCATTGCCTGGTTTTATGATCGATTACCACCATCACGCTCTGGTGATTTAATATCGTTACTGCCACCAGCAGTAATACTAACTTTACCAGCTGCTTTGGTATTATTACAACCTGATCTCGGAACAACATTGGCAATTATCTTTGGCGGCGTAGTGGTTATGTTTTTGGCAGGTTTACCTCTAAAATGGTTTACTATTTCAGGCGCTGCTGTGGCGCTACTGATACCTTTCGCTTATTTCTTTGCATTAGAACCCTATCAACAAAAACGTGTGACCACTTTTTTATCACCAGAAGATGATCCACTAGGTGCTGGATATCATGTCAATCAATCGGCTATTGCAATTGGTTCTGGTGGGCTTAGTGGTAAGGGGTTTCTAAACGGTACACAGAGCCATTTAGATTATTTACCCGAAGGTCACACAGATTTCGTTTTTGCTACTATGGCAGAAGAATGGGGATTAATCGGCGGGCTAGCAACCATATTGGGATTTTACATATTGCTACGCTGGGGTATGATGGTGTCTGTTAACAGCGCCTCCAGATACGGAAAATTAGTAGCAGCAGGGCTGTGTTGCACTATTTTTTTCTACATTGCAGTTAATTTGATGATGGTCATGGGATTGGCCCCTGTTGTCGGTATTCCTCTGCCTTTTTTAAGTCATGGTGGCTCATCAATGATGACAATAATGATTTGTATTGGAATTATTATGGCCATTGAGCGACAACCAAAATCACCAAACGGTAAATTCGTTTAGGGTTTGTGATAAATATAATTATCGGCTATTGCTGGTCTATAAATATACACGTCTTATCTATACTATATGAAATATTGTAAAATATTAATTTATCATTAACCATTAGAACTCAATATTTTATTTTAAATTATAAGGTTGTTTTGCGTTTTATGCTCGAAAGTCCATCCCACAAAAATGACTGTGAAGATGGTAATCATCAGATAATTTCTGCTGTTCGAATCTATCTGCGAAACAATAAAATAAAACCATATATAGAGAGAATTATCAGCAAATTATCGCAACTACATATAGTTTCTGATTTGAGTAAAAATATTGGATCTCTTCAGTGGTTTACATCACTTTTCCTATTAATAATATTGATACTATCCAGCCTATTATTTCTTCCGAACTATGGTCCATTACATGGAGCGCAACAACCCGCCTTAGAAAAATCAGAGTTTGAACAGGCCAGATCACAAATGGTTATGCCGCTTGCCTATGGAGCAGATAGCGGATCGCGCATGGCCGCAACTGGCAGTGTTCTGCGCTTACGTGACAATCCAGAAAGGCCAAGCATCCAAATAACCGCCACTATGGGGCAAGGTGATAGTTTGTTACGCGTGCTGCGACGTGCTGGTATCGGCCTAAGTGAGGCTAGAATAATTAGTACTCTAGTTGCGAAAGCTACCCCAGTTCATCTAATCGCTTCAGGTACGCCTATCGATATCAGATTAGGAAGGCGCAGCGCACGCAATTCAACACGCCCCGTAGAAAGGCTATCCTTTCGAGCACGGTTTGATCTGGGTTTGGCTATTGAGCGCTATGGCGATACATTAGCCTTAAAACGAAATGAAATTAATGTTGATAATACTCCTCTTCGTATAAAAGGAAAAGTGGGTGGCAGTCTATATCGCAGTGCAAGAGCAGCTGGTGTAGAGGCTAGCAAAGTACAACAATTTCTAAAAGTCATTTCACAGAGATTATCGCTATCCAAAATCAGAAGCAGTGATGAATTTGATATTATTATCGAACATAGACGCGCAGCGACAGGAGAGACTCAAGTTGGCGATCTACTTTTTGCAGGCATAGAAAGAAGAGGAAGTCCCCGTGTACAAATGCTAAAATGGCAACAAGGCAATTCGTCTCAATGGTTTGAAGCCTCTGGTATTGGAGAAACTCGAGGTGCCTTATCACGTCCAGTACCTGGCAAAGTAACATCAGGCTTTGGCCGCAGGCGTCATCCTGTTTTAGGATATGTTCGTATGCACAATGGCATAGATTTTAAAGCTAGGTATGGCACGCCTATTCGGGCAGCCAGCGATGGGCGTGTAACCTATTCAGGGCGTAATGGTGGTGCGGGTAAATTTGTCAAAATCAAACATAATAATAATCTTTCTACTGGCTATGCTCACATGAGCCGTATTGCCGTTAGTCGCGGCAAATATGTCCGCCGTGGACAAATTATTGGTTACGTAGGGTCTACAGGCCTCTCAACTGGACCGCATTTGCACTATATTCTCTATCGTAATGGCCGGCCGATAAACCCTAATAGCGTGAAATTTACACAAACTGCACAATTGTCAGGTCAAGAATTGATAAATTTCAAATCTAAACTTGCGCAGCTTAAATCTGTAACTCCTGGCGCTGCATTGGCACCTTTACAGAGTAAACCTATTAGCGATGAACCTGCACGAGAGATCGAAAAATTGACCAACAGTGCCGCATTCAAACCCAGAGCCAACGCTATTTTCCCAATTAAGGCAATAGAGGATGGCCGCAGAAACACAAATTCAAAATTATAATCACCGATATCTCACAGGTACATTTGCTGTATTGAGCAAAGTCATACTGTTCGCTAAGAGGGCATATGACATCAAAACTGAACCAAAGCCCCTCATTCCCCAACAGTCGATTACGCCGCACACGTAGCACAAATTGGAGCCGTGCAATGGTGCGCGAGAATCAATTAAGCTCGGCTGATTTGATTTGGCCCTTATTTATCACTTCGGGAAACAGCATCGAAGAGCCGATTAATAGCCTGCCAGGCGTTTCGCGATGGTCGGTAGATAATATTATATTGCGAGCAAAGGAAGCTATTGCGCTCGGTATTCCTTGCATTGCTCTATTCCCTAACACTCCAGCAGATAAACGCAGTGCGGATGGAGTAGAGTCTACTAATCCTGAAAATTTAATGTGTACAGCCATACGCGCTATCAAATCTGAGTGCGGTGATGATATTGGTATCTTAACCGATGTTGCTCTTGATCCTTATACGAGCCACGGACAAGATGGATTACTCAATAATGATGGTTATGTAATGAATGATGAAACAATAGCTACTCTGGTCGATCAGGCTCTTAATCAGGCACAGGCTGGTGCTGATATAATAGCCCCTAGCGATATGATGGACGGCCGTATCGGGACTATTCGTAAAGCATTAGAAATGAATGGTTATCTCAATGTACAAATTATGGCTTATGCAGCCAAATATGCCAGCGCCTATTATGGTCCATTTCGTGATGCAGTCGGTTCCACAGATTTGCTCAAAGGTGATAAAACAACATACCAGATGGACTATGCCAACAGCGATGAAGCCATGCGTGAAGTTGCGATGGATATCAATGAAGGAGCAGACAGCGTAATGGTCAAACCGGGAATGCCCTATCTTGATATTGTGCACCGAGTTCACGAGGAATTTTGCATCCCCGTATATGCCTATCAAGTATCGGGCGAATATGCGATGATAGAAGCTGCTGTAAAAGCAGGCTCGGCGGATCGCGAAGCTATAGTTTTAGAGAGCTTAATGGGGTTCAAACGTGCTGGTGCAAGCGGCATATTAACCTATCATGCCCATTATATAGCGACATTATTACAAGGTTGAATATCATTTCACATTGATTTTTTTAAATGGCTGATTAAACAGCAGATCAACTTTATAATTGAGAAAAGATATGACCAAAAGAGCAGACGTCACAATATTATCTGTCAATGGAATGACTCCAAAGATCCATGACAGCGCTTTTATTGCTCCTGGTTGCCGCATCATTGGTGATGTCACCATTGGTGAAGATGTTAGTATTTGGTATAATTGCGTAATCCGAGCAGAAGTCAATCGCGTTGAAATCGGCGCACGAAGCAATATTCAAGACGGCTCTATCATCCATTGCGATGGACCAGACCCCATGAACCCTGATGGATTCCCTACCATCATCGGTGAAGATGTTCTCGTGGGACATATGGTAATGGCGCATGGCTGTATATTGCATGACCGAGCTTTCGTTGGCCTATCTGCAACATTGATGAATGGCGCTGTAATGGAAAGTGATTCTATGCTAGCTGCTGGCGCATTATTGACACAAGGCAAGCGAGTTGAAACCAAACAGTTATTCGCAGGGTCACCAGCGCGTTATGTGCGCGATTTAACCGAAACTGCTATTGCAGGTATGCGCATGGGAGTTGCCCATTATGTTGAAAATGGGCGGATGCATAAAAAAGCATTAAATGACTCATTATAGATAATGTAGGGATAATAAGGATATAATTATGAAAGCTACTATCTGGCATAATCCAAGATGTGGGACATCGCGCAAAACACTGACGATATTAGAAGAGGCTGATGATATTGAGGTTGAAGTCATAGAATATCTGAAAAAACCTTATAGTCGTGATAAGTTAGAGCAATTATTGCGAGACTCCAATATGAGTGCCAAAGATGCCTTGCGCGTGCGTGGATCAAAAGCCGAAGAATTAGGTTTGACTGCTAATGATGTAAGCGAAGATAGTATTTTATCGGCCATGACAGCAGATTCCATGCTCGTCAACAGACCAATTGTTGAGACCGATAAAGGTGTTAGGCTGTGCCGACCACAGGATATTGTTTATGAAATATTATAAGTAAAGTGGATATTTTTAAGCAGCATTCGACCCTGTGCTACTCAGATAATTCTGAAACAATTTCATACTATCGCTAAATACCATTGGACGGCCAAAATAAAAGCCTTGTATTTTGGTACAACCAAGCTGTTGTATCATTTTCAGCTCATGTTCTGTTTCTACGCCTTCTGCCGTTGTTGCTAGCCCCAAACTGTCACATAATGCAACAACGGCACGAATGATAGCAAGGCTCTCTGCTTTATTTTGGGCTGCTCCAGTTACAAAGCTACGGTCTATTTTGATTGTGTCAAAACGATTATTGCGTAAATACCCCAGAGAAGAATAACCTGTCCCAAAATCATCTAAGGATAGTTTGATACCCATTTCACGAATTTGATTCAATATCTGGGTCGCAGCCCCGCCATCTCGCAAAAATATTCCTTCAGTGACTTCTAGCTCAAGCCTCCAGGCAGGCAAACCACTCTCTTCAAGAGCATCGCTAACGCTTTTTACAAATCCTGTACTATTCAATTGATCTACAGAAATATTGACAGCAACTTTAGTATTACCTGGCCATTGAGCCGCATCTTTACAAGCTCTGCGTAATACCCAATTTCCAATCGGTACTATTAAACGTGCATCCTCAGCCACAGAAATAAATTTAAATGGTGAAACAGAACCAAGTTTTGGATTATTCCAACGCACCAATGCCTCGAAACCATTTAACGTATGTTCTGATGAAGCCGTAACCACTGGTTGATATTCAACATGTAACTCATCACGCTCCAACGCTTGCCGTAATTCAATTTCCATTGTGCGGCGTTGTTCAGCATTAGCCAATAATTGATGGTTATAGGCAAAGTGGGAATTACCACCTTCATCTTTTGATCGATATAATGCCAAATCAGCACTACGCATCAACAGTTCAACTGTACGTCCATCAATGGGACCGCGTGCGCTACCTATACTCGCACCTATAAAGATCGTATGCTGATCAATTTCATAGGGCTTGGCAATCGCTTCGATGATAGATTCTGCCAAACTATCAATATAGGCGCTATCGGAAGCATCTTTGATTACAATTGCAAATTCATCACCTCCCAAACGACCACATAGTTCATTATCCGTCATCAAACATCCCAAACGTTGAGATACTTGTGCCAATAATCTATCACCCACTGGATGACCTAATGTATCATTAACAGCCTTAAAACGATCTAAATCAATCATAAAGAATGCACAGCGACGACGCCATTTTTCTGCATCACGAAGAGACTGGTCTAATGCCTCTGTCAATTGCAACCGATTGGGAAGGCTAGTCAGTGTATCATAACGCGCAAGCTTGGAAATTTTTTGTTCGGATTCCCGTTGTTCAGTGACATCAGAGCCAACACCTCTAAAACCAAGGAAAGCGCCTGAATCGGAAGTTCTTGCAGAAGCCGATAGTTCCCACCACCTTAAAGAACCATTTATTTCAACTGGCAAGATCAAATTGCTAAAAGGTTCACGTCGCTTTAATCTTTCTGCCAAATCATGCAAACTAGCAGGATAATTACCTGTTTCCCAAGCATCACCAGCAATTAACTTTAACAATGGTTGACCATTAGCCTGATTAGGTTTGACACCCAATGCAAATGCAAAACGTGGGGAAACATGAATAGCGCATCTAGAAGTATCGGTCTGCCATAGCCAATCTGCACCACTATCCTCAAACTCACGCAATAAAAGACTTACTGTTTCCGATTTCTCTTGCAATATATTTGAGGATAATTCGTACAATATACTGCTATGCGCATGGCGCAAAGTACTGATAAAGAAGAGCGCCGTTACACCAATAGCAAACCCAGCCATATTATATTGACCATTCACTATGAAAGAAAGTGCCCCCAATGCAGTTATTGTCAATTGAAACGAAAGAGTAGCAGATGGAATTAGAGGCAAGATTTGCGGAGATATAAGAACCAAAACTAGAGCAATTGCACTATAGTATATTAGGCCTACTGACGTTCCAAAGATTGCTAGTAAAATAAATGGTAATCCCCAAAAAATACCAGACAATGTCGACAAAAGGATGAGCTTCTTTACCTGTGATTGTTTATCAGAACCACTAGCGCTTTGACTGATAGATTTGGCTTGCAGAAATATAATCGCTTGGCATAATAAAAATAATATAAACCAACTAACCGACACAATCATATCGGCAGCATTCATCATGATAATAATCGTCGCAGCAGCACAAACGATACTCATGACCGTCCTTAGCGGGCTCGATATATTATTAATCGTCACTTGCATATTAGACAAATCTTGACGAGAAATGCCTAAGGGTTCACTGAAGCCTAATAACGCAGACAAAGAAACTTTATTTGCTAACTCACTATGTTGATTTTCATTTTCCACACAAGGATAAATAACGGATAATTATTACTAATTGGTAATCATAATCAAATTATCACGATATTTTAAAAATATAAATTTATGTAAATTTAACCATTTGATAAACCATTTAGCAAGTTTAAGCCGCAACCATATAAGGGATAATCTCACCCGATAGATAAAGATTTCTGGCCTTAGCTCGGCTCAACTTTCCAGAGCTAGTTCGCGGTAATGTCCTGGGAGGAACCAATTCCACGACACATTGCATTCCGGTGATAGAACGAACTTTTTCCTTAATTTTTTCCCGTAATATGCCGCGCTCTTTGTCATCTGATGTTCTGCATTGTACTAGGACCGCAGGTGTTTCCTCGCCGCCCTCTGTCGTGATAGCAAATGCAGCAATATCCCCAGACTTAAAGCCAGGCAATTGCTCAACAGCCCATTCAATATCTTGTGGCCAGTGATTTTTGCCATTTATTATGATCATATCCTTTGCTCTTCCAACGATATAGATATAACCATCCGATAAATATCCCATATCTCCAGTATCAAGCCAACCATCAACCAAACATGCCTGCGTTGCTTCTGGATCACGGAAATAACTGTCCATTATGGATGGACCACTGCACCAAATCCTACCAATCATTTTATCTGGTACTAAATCACCCATATCATCACGAGCTTCTATCTTCATATCTTTCACAGCTTTACCGCAGTTAACAATAGAACGGTAACGAATGGGCTTATCATCGGACTCTTGCGATCCAGATAAATCCGTTTCAGCTACTAACTCTACAACAATACCCTCAGTTGGTGGCATGATAGATACAGCCAGTGTTGCTTCTGCAAGACCATAGCTTGGTAAAAATGCTGATGCCTTAAAACCAGCATCCGAGAATGCGTCAACGAAGCTTTGCATAACGTCAGGACGAATCATATCCGCTCCGTTACCTGCCAAACGCCAATTATCGAGGCTAAAGCGTTCTGCGACGTCGGTCTGACTGCTAATACGGCGTGCGCAAATATCATAACCAAATGTCGGTGAATAGCTGATTACTGTTCCCTCAGAACGACTTATCATATCAAGCCAGGCCAGTGGACGCCGCGCAAAATCTTCTGTTTTCATATAATCAGTGGATACTTGATTAGCCACAACTGAGAGGAAACATCCGACCAAACCCATATCATGATACCACGGCAGCCATGACACGCAACGATCACTGTCGCCCAATTCCATTCCATGCGAATGCGCTGATAAATTGTTAAGTAGAGCCTTGTGTGTAACCGCAACACCATGCGGGAAGCGCGTTGAGCCGCTGCTATATTGTAAATAACAAATATCATCTGTTTTTGAATCGGGTAGGTTAATTTTTTTTGAGCATTGCTCAGAAAAACTATCCCAATCCACCCCTTCAACGCCACATTGCTTAGCTGCGGCCAGCCCCATCTCAGATATCTCTGGTGGGTAGAATAAGATAGATGGATCGCTACTTTTTAATTGTACCGATAATTGGTCAATATAAGATTCTTTTCCACCAAAGGAAGTTGGTAGTGGCAATGGAACAGGCCATGCCCCTGCATAAACACAAGCAAAGAATAAAGCTGCAAAATCAGAACCTGTTTCTGCCACCAACGCTATTCTATCGCCTGGTTTTACACCATAATTCACCAAACGATACGCCATCAATACAGCATCACATCTTAATTCAGAAAAGAGGTAGACTTTAGATAGATTTCCACGCATATCGTGAAAATTTAGGCCTCTTTTGCCTTGCGCCGCATAATCAAGGGCTTCATCTAATGTTTTAAAGTCCGATAGACGGCGTGGTAAGCCTTGGTCATAGGTAGGTGTTGCTGTCAATTCAGTCATCTTATTCCCCTATAAGATCAATGCCCAATATACTTTATCATTCATAAATGGGCATAAATTATATGCTTTCTCTTTTAACTAACGCCACATTGCGCGCATGATGTCAAATTTCTGTTTGATTTTATTAACATTAATTTAAAATTAGCGACATAAACAGTTCTAATTTCGGCTGGACTATGGCATAAAAATGGCGCGATGCATTATAATTCAAATAAAAAGACTGCTTCTCCGCTCAATTCTGCAAAATTACGAACATTGGCTCTGCATTATGTTCGTAAATACGCTACCAGTAAAAAGAAGCTACACCAATATTTGGATCGTAAAATAAAAGAAAGAGGTTGGGACGATAAAAATCAACCCGATATTGATAATTTGGTTGAGGAGTTTGAGTCTCGTTCTTATGTGGACGACGCAATTTTTGCAGCAAGCAAAGCGCGCTCTTTACTCAACCGTGGTTATGGCCTTAAAAAATTAAAACAAGATATATATGCCAACGCAATAGAAGCGGAAAATCAATCAGAAGCCTTAGCAATCTTGCGCGATAATCAATGGCAAGCTGCTGATAATTTTGCTCGCAAAAAACATATTGGCCCCTATGCAAAAAAAACCATGTCGCATGAACAAAAACGAAAGCAATTAGGAGCTTTTCTGCGCGCAGGACATGATATTAAGATAGCGCAAAAATTTATACAAGCCGATATTGAGGATATTATAGACTGGGATGATATTGCCGATTGAAATAATTATAATCGCAATAGGTTGAAACCACAGATCAAATTCTTACTATATTAAGCTATACATTCCCCTCTAAAAGCTTCAGACTTTCCTTACATTCTCTCAACTTCTGCAACGGCGTCTGATGATCGTAATGTTGAAATTATTTTCATCAAATGCTGGGCGTTTTGAACTTCTGCATCGATTTCAAATGTATGAAATTCAGCATCGCGCGCTGACAATTTTAGATTCATCATATTAGCCCGTTGATAACCAAATATATTGGCTACTTCGGCCAACATTCCAGGTCGATTATATATGATGGTTCTTATTTTAGCCGAACCGCCCTCGCTTTCATGACCCCACGATAAATCAATCCAATCATTATCAATTCCATCAACCAATTCATGACAATCAATCGTATGAACTTCAACAGGTTGGTTTTCAAACCGTAATCCGACGATGCGATCCCCGGGGATAGGGTTACAACATTGCCCCAAATTATAAGAAATACCAGATGAAAGCCCTCTGATTGAGACTATATTATCTTTATCTTTCCATGATTTGCTATCTAAGTCTTGTGGGAGATCAGGCGCTAAGGCTTCGATTAAGTCTTTATCCTTTACTTTGCCAGACCCAACTTTGAGCATCATATCCTCTTCATTTTGTAAATTTAACTTTTGAATTGCCCCCTTAATCGCTTTAGCACCAATATTAACGGGCAATCTGCTGACTATTCCTTCAAAAATTTGTCGCCCGATAGAAATTAATTCACCCCGCTCTATTTGGCGTGCATGGCGTTTAATAGAAGCCTGCGCTTTCCCAGTAACAGCAAAATTTAGCCATATCGGTTGCGGTTCTTGGGCGTTAGATGTCAACACTTCAACCATATCACCATTGGACAACATAGTTCGTAATGGCACATGGCGGCCATTCACTTTTGCTCCTACCGTCCGATTTCCAATATCTGTATGAACAGCATAAGCAAAGTCAATCGTAGTAGCGCCTTTAGGCAATTGATATAATGTCCCTTTAGGAGAAAAAGCAAATAATCTATCTTGATACATAGCCATGCGCGTATTCTCTAAAAAATCCTCCGCATCATTGCTGCTATCCAAGATTTCGATTAAATCTCTAATCCATCCTGCTTTTCCATCGGGCGTTTGTTGGTTTTTATAGGCCCAATGTGCTGCCAAACCAAATTCAGAAGAGTGATGCATATCTTGACTTCTAATTTGCACCTCCACGCGCATCGTATCTGCATACATTATAGTCGTATGCAATGATCTATAGCCATTACGTTTTGGCATAGAGATATAATCTTTAAAACGGCCTGGCACCATTTTCCAACTTTTGTGTAACAACCCCAATGCTCTATAGCAATCTTCCTCAGTTTCTGTAATGATACGAAAGGCATTAATATCAGTTAGTTGCTCAAAAGCGATATGTCTCTCTTCCATCTTTCGCCATATGGAATAAGGATGTTTCTCACGTCCAGATACTTCAACCTTTAACTCACCATCTGACATTTTCTGGGTTATAATATCTGAAATATTAGCTACTTCATCTACTTCATTACCACGAATTTGCTCTAATCTTTTTGTGATAGTTTTATAGGCCGTTGGTTCCAATTGCTCAAAAGCCAAAAGCTGCATCTCACGCATATATTCATACATACCAACTCGTTCAGCAAGAGGCGCATAAATATCCATAGTTTCTTTTGCTATTCGGCGGCGTTTTTCTGGCTTTGCAATAAAATGGAGGGTGCGCATATTGTGCAAACGATCTGCTAATTTTACCAACAATACTCTTATATCATCGGAAATCGCTAATAGGAATTTACGCAAATTCTCGGCTGCGCGCTCATCTTCCGTTTGCGCTTCAATTTTTGATAATTTTGTAACACCATCTACCAAACGCGCAACATCTTTACCAAACTTGCTCTCTACTTCTTCAATTGTGACCAATGTATCTTCGACCGTATCATGCAAAAGAGCCGTAATAATCGTTTCTTCGTCTAGTTTGAGGTCGGTCATTAAACCCGCAACCTCTATCGGATGGCTAAAATAAGGGTCCCCGCTGGCACGCTTTTGCGTACCATGTTTCTGAACGGTAAAAACATAAGCGCGGTTGAGACGATCTTCATCCACCCCTGGTGCATAATCTTTTACTTTTTCTACCAATTCATATTGTCTAAGCATGATTATAAGATGGTATATATAGCATAATATGCAACAAAAAAATGCACTAGCCCATATCTTTCACAGATATGAACCAGTGCAGTTACCCTGACAAGAGCATTGGGTCTCCATAAGCATCTATTATGTAGTAATTTATATTACAAATTATTGAAAAATATGAAATCAAGCCTTTTCATTACATTTTGCCAATTTGCTCTCATCAAAAGCTTCACCGCCAGCAGAGAAAGATTTAATCGGCCCAAAAGTACGTGCGATCTTTGCACACATGCTAGCGGTGTTTGAGACTGCTTTCTTTCCACGGCAATTGGTATCAGTGCATCTAATCATTGTGCCGCGAATAATTTTTTTATCCTTTTTACTAACTTCTTTTAATTCCACTTGATAATAGCTAGCGCCAGTTGCGGCCTGTGCTGTGGGCACAATCACCGTCGTCAAAATCGCAAAATTTATCGCCATAAAAAACGAAAGTATATGAATGGATATTTTTTTAGTGTTTTGGGAGAGAGACATTATTAATTCCTTAGTTTCATGTTCAATTTACAACTATTAATCAGTTGCGAATCAATATTTAATAAAATAAGTTTTAAGTTGCAACTAAAAACTTATTATTTTTTTGAATTTTAAAAATTAACCGTTAGAGTGTAAAAATGACGAACTTAAAACACAGTAAAATTTCGCATATTACAGAAGACAGTGACTGCGCCCTCCCCCATGCGCTCAGCTTAATGGGAGAGAAATGGTCGTTTATGATTTTGCGATCTGCTTTTGATGATATAAGGCATTTTGAAGGCTTTTTGAATAAAATTGGTTTAGCCCGTAACATTTTAGCAAACCGATTAGCGCGTCTCACAGACGGTGGTATTTTGGCAAGAACCCCCTGTCCTGATGATAGACGTAAAGTGGAATATCGGTTGACACAAAAAGGCCTAGACCTTCTGCCCGTCATGATTGGTCTTAGGCAATGGGGTGAAAAATGGGCAACGGGCATCCCATCCACACCCGTACTCGTCGATCAAGTCGACCAAAAGCCAATTAAAAAGATCACCATCAGGAGCCATGATGATAGAGTATTAACATGGCAGGATTTATGCTGGGTCGACGTGAGTCAAATTGACAAAGATACAGTAAAAAGCGAAGCAACTAATACTGACAGCGATATATCTAAAATACCTAATGTTATATAATATCAGGTATCAGCCCTTTATATGACTACAGTAAGGTTTAGATTTATATCCCTTATAGCCTTATAAACAAATTTATACATTGGCATTGTCCATATAAGCAGAGATTGTATAATTTGCGCGAATCTGCTATCTGAGCTGGAAATGAAGTTAAAGCAGTATCAGCACATCATATAATTAAAGTAAGATATTGGACTGCGCACATGGATTTATATTTTGTATGAGATTATAGTATAGTCGGAATTACAGAATTTTCTAAAATTTATAATATTAAGAAGGGTCGTTTTATGACTATAGAAGCAATTTTTGATGTCGGTGATTATGTTGTATATCCTAAGCATGGGGTTGGCCGCGTCATTGAATTACAAAATGAAGAGATCGCAGGGATACAATTGGAACTTTATGTTCTTCGTTTTGAAAAAGAAAAAATGACTCTCCGTGTTCCCTTTAACAAAGCAGAAGGCGTTGGCATGCGCAAATTATCATCTGATAAAACATTGAAAGAAGCCATGCACACATTAAAAGGGAAGCCTCGTGTTAAGCGCACCATGTGGTCACGCCGCGCCCAAGAGTATGAAGCCAAGATAAATAGCGGTGATTTGGTTGCTATTGCAGAAGTAACGCGTGATCTTTTCCGTCCAGCAGATCAACCAGAACAAAGCTATTCGGAACGTCAAATTTTTGAGGCAGCCTCTAGTCGATTAGCGCGTGAATTAGCTGCAATGGAGAAAACCGATGAACCTGCTGCCTTAGATAAAATATTAGAGATATTGAACATTGCTGCTCCGCAATATTATGACCAAACCGAATAATATTGCTACCATTATTATTTGAAAGAGCGTCTATCCTGGCGCTCTTTTTATTTATCTTTTATGCACCTGTACAAAATATAAATAATCTATATAATAAATTAATGAAATTTATTATCTTTCTGCTGTCATTCGCTCTTGTCGCTATTCCAACAAATAGTCGAGCTGCTGAGAGAAAATTTGCGATAGGTAATTTTGAAAATATACAAATAACTGGCAATTTAGTTGTAAATATCACGACAGATGTGCCTACATCTGCAAGAGCAACTGGAAGTAGAAACCAGCTCAATGAAATACAATTTAGCCGTAATAGCTCGACTTTAAAAATTAGTTTAAAACGATCTCACATAACAAGAAGAAGTCAAAATTCCAACACCCTCCCGCTTGAGATATTTATATCTACTAGAAGGTTGAAGGATATTACCATTCGCGGTAATGCCTCCGTTACCATTAACAAAGTTTACGCAAAGAAAACCAAATTCCTTATTTTAGGCGCGGGTGTAATTGATGTAAAAGTTGCCAAAATAGATGATTTTAACATTCGCATGCAAGGCAATGGCAGAATTAATATAAATCAAGGAATAGCATCTCGATCAGACTTTTTAATCGATGGTGGTGGTATAATTGAAGCCGCTGGTTTAGCTACTGAAAATGCAACAATCGTTCACAAAGGAACGGCAAATACGCGTATTACAGTCTCCAAAGTAGCAAATATCGAAAATAATGGAGCTGGGAAAATTGAAATATTGGGTAAAGCCAATTGCATTATAAAATCTGCAGGCTCTGGCCAGATATTATGTAAAAACAATGGGTAATCTAATAGAAAATAATTACATCAAAATACTATTGAAAAATAACATAATATTCTAAATTCAAGATAGAATGGATATAATTAAATTGTAAATCTTAGCCCTATAATGTACCCGAAATAGTCACTCTCGAATCATTCTGAAGAAAGCGTTAAGCTTAATATGTTAGAGAGTATGATTTTTGCTATTAGTAATTATATTAAAGCATAAATATATAGTGGGGGGCTGAATTATTCATAAATTCAGCATAATATTAGTTAGTATAATGAAATATAAAGATAATGCATAATAACATCACAGAAAATAAATTACATAATGATGAAGAAAATTCAGAACAAATTATAAAAGATAATGATAATGCTGAAGTTATAGAAACGGGTATTATCAAATGGTTTGATAGGAAACGTGGATTTGGCTTCATTATTCCGGATCATGGCGACCAAGATATATTAGTGCACAGTAGCGTTATTGAAACTATAGGTCGGCGCGACCTGCCCGAAGGCTGTAATGTAAACTATATTTCAGCTAAAGGAGCAAAAGGCCGTCATGTGGTTGAGATTTTAGAAATCGATATAAGCGATGCTTATAAAGAAGACTGGAACAATGTCGATAATGACAATCTATTGCCACCTTTTGCCGCAGATGAAAAATTTGTAATCGCAGAGATTAAGTGGTTTAGCCGTGTAAAAGGCTATGGCTTTTTAATTAGTGATTCTTGCGATGCGGATATTTTTGTCCATATGGAAACCTTGCGAGAAGCGGGTATCAATATTACGCAAGACAATTATATGCTACAAGTTCAATTTGAAGATCAAGGCAAAGGCCCTCTAGCAACAGCAGTAAGATTGTTAACAGATAATATTAATTGATACATAATATTATTAATCATTTGATATATTGTATTTTTTGATAGTTATGCTTTATAATTTATTATAATTGAGTTGAGATTAGAATGATGAATAAATCAATTTCCTTTTTTGGTGGGCTTACCTTATCCTTTATCTCTCTTATTTTGTCTGCTTGTTCAGCCGATGGCATATCATCGACTGAAAATGACATTAGTGCGGTACAAGACATTAATAGCTTAAAATGTGCAGCTGGTAAACCAACAGGTATAAGCGAAGCTGGTATGAATGTCGTAACTCTCTGCATTGATAAAAAAAATGGTGATAACATTGCATCCACCCATAGTTTTGCAGTTGAAGTAGCCGCTACAGCAGCCGAACAGGCGCGCGGTTTAATGTTTAGAACTGAATTAGCAGACGATAAAGGAATGTTGTTCCCTTATCCAACACCAGGGATATTAAGTTTTTGGATGAAAAATACTGTTATCTCACTAGATATTATTTTTATTAATGAAGACGGCAGCATTGCCAACATAGCACGCAATACAAAGCCCTATTCCACGGATTCCGTTTCTTCTATAAACCCTACAATAGCCGTTCTGGAAGTAAGAGCTGGCTTAACAAAAGAATTAGGGATTGAAGCGGGCGATATTATTCGCTGGAAATAATTCCTGAATTTGAAACATTAAGAATTGCAAATAATATTAATCCTATGCCGTTTTTCATTGCGAAATCACGCGCTAGCTTTTAATCGAAGGATATGAGCTTTCTTGGATCTATATTTACTTGGTGGAATGGCGCCACCATTGGCACAATGTTATTCAGCACCCGCAATGGAAATTGCGTTGGTGAAGATTATTTTGGTAATCGTTATTTTGCATCTAAAAAAGATGGGCGGCGCTGGGTGATCTATAATGGAAGTAATGATTCCAGCCGCGTTCCACCAGAATGGCATGGATGGCTTCATGGAACCTATGATGCATTACCGCAAGATATATTGCCTCCTAAGCGTGATTGGGAAAAAAAGGCAACGGGCAATTTAACAGGAACTGTCCATGCCCATCGTCCTGCTGGTGCATTAGAAGTGGGTGGAAAACGCGCCAGCGCAACGGGTGATTATGAAGCATGGTCACCGGACAGCCAATGAGACTGGGTGTTCCCAAAAATAAGATCACAACCAATAATGGCCACAATATTGCGTCATTACTCTCTATCACTTTTGCATCATTATTCATCTCAGCATGCGATATGCTGCCAAATTCAGAAGAAGAGCCTAAACCCAAAATCACCGAAGTCAGTCCTGATGAAGTCCCAAGTGGTAGCAGCAACAGAAATATTGCCGCAAATGATTTGGGCGCAACTCCAATGGCTGAGCGTGTTGCTGTCATTGGTTTGCTCAACAAACGTACGGGTAAAAGCAGAGACATTAGAATTAATCCCGATGAATCCATTCGTTTTGGCAATGTGGTCGTAAAAGTGCAAGCCTGCGAACGCACTGCGCCATGGGAGACATATCCCGATATTGGTGCTTTCACACAATTATTCGTAAAAGAACGCCCTCCAGGAACCAATCAAGATGTCAGGTGGCGTAAAATATTTTCGGGCTGGCTTCACAAAAATAACCCTGCACAAAATGTAGTGGAACATGGTCTTTATGATGTTTGGGTTAAAGATTGTATTATGCTTTTCCCTGGTGAGACCGAACCGCCTTTTAATGATACATCAGCGCCAACCGATCCAGATTTAAGCGAACCAGATAGCCCGCCCTCTAATGCGCCCCAAATTCCATCGCGACAGCCAACACCTGCCTTGCCTTCAGAACCTGCCGCACCATCAGAAGCGACTGTTCCTGAACCTAACGAGCCAGAACCAGAAGCTCCCATCACTATTCCACAAGAACCATTACCCTCTGTTATACGGCCTGAATCCGCTCCAGAACCAGAAGAACCAAGCGAACAATCCTTAGAAGATTTGATTGATTCCGCGGTTGATGGTTGATGACTAAGAGCCTTTTCCAAGAGTTTAAGATAGTCGGATTGCGGTAATTCAACAGCGCCCATAGTGGCCAAATGATTGGTCATAAATTGACAATCAAGCAGTTCAAAACCGCCAATACGCAATCGCGCTACAAGCCAGACCAACGCCACTTTTGATGCGTCTGAAACGCGCGAGAACATACTTTCACCGCAAAATACACGGCCCAATGCTAATCCATAAAGACCGCCTACTAAAGTGCGCTGCCCTTCAACTATCTGCCAACATTCCACGCTATGCGCATGCCCCTGATGGTGCAGCGCTATAAAGGCCTCCTCTATATCAGCGTTAATCCATGTATTTTCGCGATCAGAGGCACTTTGCGCACACAGAGCAATTACTTGTTCAAAAGCTGTATCACTGGTCACTTCAAAGCGATCTTGCCGTATAACTTTGCGCAGTGATTTGGATATATTCAATCCATCAAGCGGGATAATAGCCCGCATCTGCGGCTCTACCCAGAATAGCTCATCATCATCACGGCTATCAGCCATAGGGAAAACACCCATTGCATAAGCGCGCAGCAATAAATCGGTATCAATAGCCATGACTTCCTATAATCATTTTGTACTTTGCTGCATAGGATTAAGAAACCTCTTGCGGCCATTTACTAGCCGCATTATTAGAGCCTCACGCATAAGGTGCCCAGAGATGGGAATAATAGGGAATGAGGTTTAAAGCCTCGGCTGCCCCCGCAACTGTAAACGGTTAGTCACTATCCAAGTCGCCACTGAAGAAATTCGGGAAGGTCGGATAGGCAGACAATGATCCGTAAGCCAGGAAACCTGCCCGATGCGGCTGTCTATCCATTTGGGCGGGGTGCACCAAAGGGACGAAGTCATGAACTGGATCTCATGTAGAGACACCCAGATATTGATCCTTCGCGTGACGGCATAGTGCCATAACGTTTTGGGCGGGTGCGCCCACAGAAGGAAAATAAATGTTAAATTATAAAAATATACGCTCTCTCTCTTTATTGGGTGGCTGTGCTTTATCAGCGCTATCTGTTCCCACTTTTGCACAAGAGAGTGAAGATAATCAAACCGCTACAAATGAGAAACAAAGCGATGATTATGATGTTGTTTTTGCAGATACAATCAGATCAACAGCAATTGTTGTTACTGCCAGCGGTAGCGCAAATAAGGTAAATAATAGCGGCCATGCTATTTCGATCATTGGCGAAGAGGAGATAGAGCGCGTCCAGACCCAAGATATTACCACGATCTTAGAGCGTGTTCCTGGCGTAACCACAACGCGCAACGGCCCAATCGGCGGTTTTACGGGCGTACGCATAAGAGGATCGGAAGCCGAGCAAGTGCTAGTATTGATCGATGGCGTTCGCGTTAATGATCCATCATCACCGGGCGGCGGATTTGATTTTGGTAATCTACTCACCGGCGGCTTATCCAAAATCGAAGTGCTACGCGGATCAAACAGTATCATCTGGGGCAGTCAAGCCATTGGCGGCGTTATCAATATCACTACATCATCGAACGAAAATAGCGTTACTGCAAACGCCGAATATGGCCGCGATGATACACGCTCTTTCAATGCATCAATCAACCAAAATGTCGGGCCGCTCAATATTGGCTTGAGCAGCGGTTATTTTAATAATGATGGATTTTCTAGCTTTGATGGCGGAACCGAAGATGATGGTTTTGAGCAATTTTATGTCAATGGACGCGTGGATTTATCCATTACCGACAATTTAACGGCGCAAGTTCGCGGACGCTTTGCCGATGGACGGCTTGAAATTGATGGCTTCCCTGCCCCCACCTTTGCTTTTGCCGATACCAATGAATTACAAGATACGCAGGAAATATCCGTCTATGGCGGTTTGGAATATAATGGCAATGGATTCAATCTCAGCGCTGCTTATTCATTATTGGATAATAACCGAGATAATTTTGATCCGTCGAACCCGATGAGCTTTGATTTTTTCTCACGGGGCCGTACCGAGCGTATAGAACTACGCGCCAATATTGATCTATCCGACCAATTTACATTAGACTTGGGCGCTGAAAATGAAGAAAGCGCCTTTACCACTGGGCCTACAGGCGTAAGCGCGGGATCGGGTATCGATAGCCTCTATGCCTATCTATCAGGAGACCTTGGTGATCTCACACTCGCAGGCGGCGTGCGTCTTGATGATCATGAGCAATTTGGCACTGAAGTCACATTGGGCGGCAATGCGATATATAGCCTAACCGATACAATCAATCTAAAGGCTGCCTATAATGAAGGGTTTAAGGCGCCTAGCCTGTTCCAATTGCTCAGTGCATTTGGCAATGAAACGCTCAATCCCGAAGAGAGCAAAAGCTATGAAATAGGCATTAGCTCTGCGGACCGCAACGCGAGCGGGATATTTTGGGAAGTAACCGCTTTTCAGCGCGATACAGATAATCAAATTGATTTCATATCTTGTGCTGGCATTATGGGCGGTATTTGCACCAATCGTCCTTTTGGTACATTTGATAATATTATCGAAACGCGCGCACGCGGTATTGACACACAATTAGGCCTCAATATCAGCGAATTTTTTACAACCAGCGTCGTTTACAGCTATGTTGATACGCAAAATCAATCCGCAGGCAATGCGAATGAAGGCAATGAACTTGCTCGGCGACCCGAACATGCCATCACCTTCAGCAGCGATTGGAGCGGTGAAATAGCAAACCGCCCCGTTGGGATTGGCCTCGATATTCGCAATGTGGGTGATAGTTTTGATGATGCGGGCAACAGTAATGAACTGGATGGCTATACGCTTGTTAATTTGCGTGCAAGCACCGAAATCACGGATGGTTTTGAGCTTTATGGCCGTTTAGAGAATATCTTTGACGAACAATATCAAACCGCTGCGGGTTTTGCCACACCAGGTTTTGGTGGTTTTGTTGGCATTAGAGCTGCATTTTGATGCTTAAATTTGCCTCACTATTGTGCTGCGCTCTGTTTTTCACGGGGTGCAGCAAGGTGGATGAGGCCAATAAAGGCAAAATCATTTCCATCAATCCTTGCACCGATGCCATATTATTAGAAATAGCAGATGCTGAACAAATTGGCGCGATTAGCCATTATTCACACGACAAAAATGCTTCCTCTGTTGATATGAAACAGGCTCAAAAATTTGCCGCTGTTGGACAAAGCGCAGAGGAAATTATTGCGCTCAAACCCAGTTTAGTTCTCGCTGGCGGACATCTGAGTGCTTCTACCTTAGAGGCTTTGCATAAATTAGATATTCCCGTGCTGCAAAGCCCAGTTGCTAATAGTATCGCTGAAAGCAAAGCGCAAATTAGCAATATTGCCGCCGCTATCAATCAAGGTGCACGCGGAAAAGCACTGAATAGCAAGATTGATTTGGCACTAGAAAGCTCCATGCCTAATCATAATATAACCAAAGATGAGATGATCGAAGCGATTGTTTGGCAACGCGGCGGCCTCGTTCCGGGTGAGAATACTCTCATTGATGAATTGTTAGCGCATACAGGGTTTACGAATGTTGCGCATCATTATGGCTTATCACAATGGGATATAATCGGCCTAGAGCGATTAAGCGCCACTCCGCCATCCATCATATTACGCGGCGGCAACGGGGCAGACCGCATATTGCAGCATCCTATTTTGAATAAGATTGATAGTGATGTAGTTGATTTCCCGCAATCTATGATCTGGTGCGCAGGGCCAACCATCATCAAAGCCGCTAAGCATCTCAAGCAAATTCATGCAGACTATGTAAAGTCAGCCTCATGAAACAATCCTATCTCATTATAATATTGTCATTATCATTATTATTAACCGCAATATTATCCATATTAGCGGGCAAGGTCTGGATTTCTCCATTAGAATTTTTATCGGGCGAACAAAATACTGCCATCATTTTTGAACTGCGCCTGCCGCGCACTTTACTGGGCATTATCATTGGCGCCGCACTGGGTATGGCTGGCGCTGCTATGCAAGGGTTTTTGCGCAATCCCCTCGCCGATCCTGGCCTATTTGGAATATCTTCTAGCGCTGCACTCGGTGCTATATTCTCTATATTTTTGGGGTTAAGCGGCTTTTGGATATTACCCCTCTTCGCCCTATTAGGCGCAGCATTGGGTATGACGCTCCTCGCCTTGCTCGCTGGTCGTTCGGGAAGTTTAATCATTTTCACACTGGCAGGGCTTATATTATCCAGCCTCACAGGCTCGCTCACCGCATTGCTCATATCGCTTGCTCCCAATCCCTTTGCATCGTCAGAAATTATCACTTGGCTTATGGGGGCCATTACTGATCGTAGCTGGAATGATATATATTTTACGGCGCCATTAGTAATGATAGGTATGATAGCTTTGCTGTGCATCGCCAAAATGCTCGATGCTCTAACATTAGGGCAAGAGGTAGCCATTTCAATGGGCGTGAATATCGCGATGCTACAATATTTGCTCGTTATAGGTATTGGCTTTACCGTTGGTGCATCGGTAGCGGTCACGGGTATTATTGGTTTTGTTGGTCTAGTTGTTCCGCATCTTATGCGCCCTCTAACCGATGAAAAACCCAGCAGCCTGCTGATCCCATCGGCAATAGCGGGCGCAATATTAATCTTGGCCGCCGATAGCATCATTCGTATCATACCATCGGCAAGCGAGCTGCGCCTTGGCATTACCATGTCCCTAATGGGTGCGCCCTTTTTCCTCGCGCTTTTATATCATATGCGTAGGAGGCTTGTATGAATTTAGCTTTCGATAATATTAGCGTTACAGCCAATAATAAACAGATAGTATCAAATGTCTCTGGGCAAGTAGAAACGGGCAAAATCACCGCAATTATCGGTCCCAATGGAGCAGGAAAAACCACATTATTGTCGGCTCTTGCTGGGCTGCGCGCCATAAATACGGGCACCATATATATTGGTGATGATAATATTCATCAAATGAGTATGAAGGAGCGCGCAAAATTAATAGGGTATTTGCCGCAGCGCAGCGAAGTGAATTGGAATATTTCGGTGCGCCACATTGTCGCGCTTGGCCGCACGCCACACTACCGCAAAAATGGTGATGAAAAAGCCATTCAAAACGCCATGCTGATGGCCAATGTCCAGCATTTGGCAGACCGCAAGTCCGATCACCTATCTGGCGGTGAACTGAGCCGCGTTTTATTCGCAAGATTATTGGCGGGTGAACCAGAATGGATATTGCTTGATGAACCTATGGCCAATCTTGATTTGGCGCATCAATTTGATATGGCCGATTTGCTCAAATCATTGGCTAGTCATGGCAAATCGATCGTGATTATTATGCACGATCTACAGCAAGCGGCGCAATTGGCAGATAATGTCATCATTATGAATGAAGGAGAGATTAATGCCGAAGGACCAACGCAAGAGGTTTTAAAACCGAGAATAATAGAGCATGTTTTCGGAATAAAGGTAGATATTGTTTATGATTCAGGCGGAATTAATATTCATAATATTCTACGGGTTTAGAATAAAAAAAGACCGCTATAAAAAGCGGTCTAAAAAGTCTTAAGGGAGGAAAGTATCTACTTGATACTCATCCTGCATAAACAAAGCGTAGTAAATAAATGGTTAATGCCGCAGTAATTTGGTGTAAAATCTGCAATGTATTCCTATATTAAAGGATTAATTAGACCAAATTCTCTATTCTAGTCCTTTAACGACAATTTCCAGCATGCCGTGCTTCTAATTTAAAATCAAATAATTGGCCATCGGTTATGCCTTGTGAAGATATTTGTACCAATCCACTTGTTTCCTTACGAATGGTCGTACGGCCTTTACCTTTACCAGCGCAATTATAATCATAAGTCACGCTATTTCCAGATTCAGATAGCATTTTAAAGGTACAGCTATCATTTTTATTTTTGATTTTAATCATTTTGTTAATATCGCCTACACATATAGCATCGACTATATCATCACTGCGCTCTTTCTCACGAAACTGCCATAGTCCAGATTTTAGAGAGGATAATAGATTAGAATCTTGAGCCTGTGCAGCATGCGGCGTTGCTATTGTAAGTGCCCCTACTAATAAAGATGCCATAATAATAGATGGAAACATTATTTTATATTGAAACATAATATTTTCCTTTCTTTTCAATTTTACATTTATCTATATTTTACATAGTAGCATATTATGTCTTATTTGTCGACCAATTGTGTTATATCATAGATAGAATGAGGCTATAATATGGCAAAATACTATTAAAACACTGATATAAAATGCTTTTAATTAATTTGCTAAAGACGCTAGACTGATAAAAAAATCTTTTGAACAGAACTTACAGTCAACCACAATTTGCCCCTCTTCATTGGCCATCTCTTGGCGCTCGCTATCTGGAAATTTGGCTATAACATCGCGAATATGAGCTTCATTGCATCGGCAACCCCTGCTAATTATATCACCTTTTTCTATCCGCACCTCTTCTTCATGGAACAAACGCCACGCCAATTCTTCCAGCGGTATGCACGTGTCAACAAGTTCTTCTGGACTCATACTTTGCGACAATATTTTTACATGTTCCCATTCTGGATGATCCAAACGTACATGTAAACGCTCTTTACCTTCTTCACCATCGGGTAAATGCTGTACCAACAACGCGCCTGTAATTTTATTGCTATCTCCCCTAATACCATAGATGATTTTAGTAGGCAATTGTTCCGATTGTACAAAATAATGCTCTACGCAATCGGTGATTGAACTCCCGTCAAGCGGCACAATGCCCTGATAGCGTCCTTGCTTGGCACGATCGATAGTGATTGCCAAATAACCATCAGCAAATAATGTTTCTAAACTATCGTCTTCACGCGCATCAAACTTATGTTGATCAAATTGGACATAGCCACGCACTGCGCCCGCTATATAATCACATACGAGTAGGGAAATTACTCCATCTGCACTCTGCGCTTGGATAGTCATCTGCCCATCCTCATTTTTGAGTGTAGAGCCTATCACAGCTGCTAATGTGATTGTTTCAGCTAAGAGATTCTCGATCAGAGGAGGATAATTATGCACCGAAATTATCGCATTCAATGCCGTGTCTATGCGCACAATACGTCCGCGAACATCTCTTGAAGCTATAGTAAAATGCAATAGCTGGTCATTCATAATTTCAGATTGTTCGTTCATATTATTTTCTCATATCAATCATTACTTTTATATGCATATAATTAGTCACAATCAATCAAGCCAAAACACCAGCGCAATATTGATTTTTGGGCATGCAGGCGGTTTTCTGCTTGATCAAACACAACCGAATACTTGCTATCCAATACAGATTGCACCACTTCTTTTCCTGCATGTGCTGGCAGACAATGCATGAATAGAGCATCGTCTTTGGCTAGAGCCATAATATTATCAGTAACTTGATAAGGCATCATCTTTGCAATGATTTTATCACTGTCAGCCTGACCCATAGAAACCCATGTATCCGTCATGATAATATCAGCATCTGTAGCAGCTTTTGTAGGATCACGTATAATATCAATTTGCGCACCAACATTGCGCGCTTCAGTCACAAAATCATGTTTAGGTTCACAACCCGCTGGCAATGCTAATATGAGATTAAATTTCATAAGGCCTGCCGCTTCTATCAGGGAATTAGCGACATTATTTCCATCACCAAACCAAGCAATATTCAACCCTGTTAAGGCCTTGCCTTGTTCAATCATTGTCAGCATATCTGCACAAATTTGGCAAGGATGCGATAAATCTGTTAAACCATTTATTACAGGCACAGTTGCATGATGCGCCAAGGACTGCACTTTATCATGCTCATTAGTACGCAGCATAATAGCATCCACATAACGCGATAAGACATGTGCTGTATCAGCAATTGTTTCACCTCTTCCAAGCTGCATTGTGCCCGCATCCATAATCATGCTGCTGCCACCCAATTGTTTGATACTCATATCAAATGAGGCTCTAGTGCGCGTAGAATTTTTCTCAAATATCATCGCAAGCGCATGGTCCACTAGGGATGCATTATCATCTATTGCACCTTTGGGTTTGTTTTTACGTGCCGCTTTTAAGTCCAAGGCATCATTTAATATTGCCGTTATGCCACTAGCTCCAGCATCATTGAGGTTTAAAAAATCACGTTTCATGACTATTCCTCTGCAATTATAATATAGGATGCTGCTCCAGCAGAAAGACGTTCCATAAAATCATTGATATGCTCTTCGGTGACAATCAAAGGCGGCAAAAGGCGGATTACATTATCGCCAGCCGCGACCGTTAATAGGCGATGATTATCCCTTAAATGTGCAACGAATGCACGGCTATCGCTTTTCATTTTTATGCCAAGCATCAGCCCCTGCCCGCGAACCAATTCAAACAAGTCAGGATAATTGCCCATAAATTGTTCAATCCTTGCCGTTAATTTATCTCCCATATCACGGACATGTTGTAAAAAGCCTGATTCAGTGACTATATCTAGCATCGTGCTGCCTACAGCCATAGCAAGCGGGTTTCCTCCATAAGTAGAACCATGGCTGCCAAAAGTCATGCCACGCGCAGCTTTTTCTGTGGTAAGGCAGGCCCCCATGGGAAAACCTCCTCCCAATCCTTTTGCACTCGCAAGAATATCAGGTGTAATACCATAATTTTCATGAGCATAAAAAGCGCCCGTGCGCGCAACGCCGCATTGCACCTCGTCTAAAGCGAGCAAAATGTCATACTTATCCGCTAAATCACGCAGGCCTTGTATAAATTCATGCGATGCAGGCCTAATGCCGCCCTCGCCTTGGATAGGTTCAACCAAAAAACCAGCCGTTTGCGGACCAATGGCATCTTTTACCGCTTCTAAATCATCAAATTCTACATATTTGAAACCATTGAGCAACGGGTGAAAACCATGATGCATTTTTTCTTGGCTCGATGCGCTAATCGCAGCCAGAGTACGGCCATGAAAGGCATTTGAGAAGGTAATGATTTCAAAACGCTCCTTATCTCCTGCCGACTGATGATAGGCGCGCATGGTTTTAAGCGCGCATTCAATAGCCTCTGATCCGCTATTGGTGAAAAATACTGTATCGGCAAAGCTTATATCCACCAATTTTTGCGCTAATTTTTCGCCTTGCGGACTGCCGTAGAGATTAGATACATGCATCAATGTAGCGGCTTGGTCTTGGATTACCTTGGTCAATTCAGGGTGAGCATGGCCCAACGCATTAACGGCAATACCGCTACTGAAATCAAGGTATCTCTCGCCTTTTTCATCAAATAAATAACATCCTTCGCCCCGCACTGGTCGGACGTCGCACCGAGGATATACAGGCATAAGCGGACTGATTGTCATTGGGCATCTCCTTTTATGGGTGAACGTCAAAGTTATTGGTTATTAAATAAAAAAGCGGCTCTTTTGGCCGCCTATGTTTCATATAATAATCGCTATGGGCAATTGAAGCAAGCGAATAGAAGTTACAGATTAGATTATAGATTTGGGTTTAACCTAATTTAGATTTAGCCTCTTGCCAATTGCGTCCATTAAATGGGATTATATTAGCCTTTATTGCATCTGAGTCATCCAAAATATTCAAATTAACCGAATAGCAATCTGGGTGAGATCGGGGTTGGTAAAAGCTTTTTACCCCGCATATTTTACAAAATAGATGCTCTGCCTCACCGCTACCAAAACGATAGGAAGACAGCATATCTTGGCCTGACAAAAGCAAAAAGTCTTTATGCGGTATAAAATGATGAATATAACCGCTTGCATTACAAATACTGCAATTGCAATCCAACATATCTGCGCAAATGGGGCTAATAATTTCATAGGTGACTGCGCCGCAATGGCAGCCACCTCTCAACTTTATCTTCTCCATTATATCTCTATCGTATTTATATCTATTCGATTTTCCAATGTCCTATGCACAGGACATCTATCAGCAATTCGTATCAAATCTTTACGTTGTTCATCGGTCAAATCACCCGATAACTCAATCGTTCGGTCTATTACATCTATTTGGTTTTTATCATTATTACAATTGATGCAATCTTCAACATGGTCGCGACTATGTTCTAATTCAACAGTAACACCAGTGAGCGGAATTTTTTTACGCTGTGCATACATTTTCATCGTCATAGACGTACAAGCCCCTAGACCTGATAATAGCAAATCATAAGGCGTAGGCCCAAGGTCATAACCTCCCAATCTGCTGGGTTCATCTACCAAATAATAATGGCTTGATGAGCGAACATATTGTGTAAAACTAGGCCCTACACTGCGCACGACGACTACACCCTCAATCGGTGCATCGTTATCATCCTCACTGTCATCCAAATGCGGTCCAGCCCAGACAGAAATCATTTTGGCTGCATATTCGGCTGCTGTTTCATCCATGAGCAAATGATCAGCTTTTTCCATGGAAATAAAGCTTTTGGGCTGCACTGCAGCTTCATAAATTTTCTCAGCATTATAAAAACCAACAATATCATCATCAGGGGCATGCATCACCAACAGAGATTTACCTAACTTGGCCAGACGCTCACTCTGCGGTTGATCGCATGTTTGCTTGATAAATTCATTATTCACTACAAAAGGACGCCCGCCAATTTGAACTTCCGCTTCACCCTTTTCCTTCACAATTTCCAATTGATCACCCAATTGTCCAAGCACATGGTCAACCTCAAATGGTGCACCAATGGTTACAACGGCTTTGAGTTCGGGAATATGTTCCGCCGCCGCTATTACGGCTGCACCGCCCAAGCTGTGTCCGATAATGATCGTTGGCGCACCAGGACCATCGCGCAAAGCATCCGCAGCCGCAATTAGATCTTGCACATTAGAAATAAAACCACTGTCTTTAAATTCGCCATCACTATTACCAAGGCCCGTAAAATCAAAGCGCAATGTCGCTATTCCACGTGCCGCTAGTGCAGCAGTGATCTTCGTCGCACCGCGACTGCTCTTGGTACAGGTAAAGCAATGTGCAAATAGAGCTATACCTCTAATTTTCCCCGTTACAGGGTTTTCCAAACGACCGTCTAATGTCAAGCCCGCCGCATTGGTAAATTTGAATTTTTCTGTTTTAACGCTCATTTTCCACACCTTTATACAATATAATTCTAAGTATATGGTATAAATATGCCGTTCGTTAAAAATAAACAAGCGAGTGTATCATATTTGTGGATAAATTTTATTTAGTGCTTGTTTTACAACACCAAACTAAATCAATTGTAATTTTCTTTTTATCATTTTGGCTGGCTTTTTTAATTTTTTCCTGGCTTTCATGCGATATAATGCTGCATCCGCTCGTGACAATAAAATGCCCAGCTCTGCATTATCTATCGTATCATGTGCAATGCCATAACTTATACCCACATTATGATAATTATCTCCAATATGATATGGTTCAGACAATTTAAGCGAGAGTTTTTTTAAATATTCTCGGCAATATTGTATGGGTTGATCATAAAATATGACTGCAAATTCATCGCCACCGATACGCGCTATGTAACAGGTTTCGTCGATTTCATTTCGCATACGCTGTGCAATCATTGTTAACAATATATCACCTGTTGCATGCCCATAACGATCGTTAATTGGTTTAAACTTATCCAAATCAATCATAGCAACAGAAATATGATGGTCAGTGACTTCTCTGTCATATTGCTGTATTTTCTCATAAGCATCATTGAACGCCCAACGATTAAGTAAGCCTGTTAACATATCTGTATTGGCCTGCTTTTGCATTTGCTGTTGTAATTCTGTCATATTGACCATTTGAGCGAAGTGACGCCGCAATAACCCCATAAGATAAAACATAGCTGTTATTAGGGTTATAGAAATAACCACTAATAATGCTTCTCCTGAGAAAAATAAAATACAGCTGATAGGGAAAAGTGCGAGAAAGAGATTTAACATAGCCGAAAAAGGAATGATCGCTAAACAATATGCCACAGAGAATCCCCCCATCGCAATGATAAGAGGAATATAAAATTTTTCAGCTGAATTTTCTGATTGCCATGCAAAAACGGCCCATAAACCACACATGGATGCAATTAGCGCCGATATATATGTTAAGCTTATCATGGTCTTAGCTGCTATTTTAGCATCAAAAAGGTCATGGCGTCGCTTATACCAAGTGAATGCACGAACCAAAGAAAAGGAAATTACTATAATAGGCAAAATATGCGATGCCAATACGCCAGCAAGATCTTGCGAGTCTACTTGGCTGCTAATAAATACTGCTGCTAATATAAAATAAAAACATATTGTTATATAGAGAAAAGGAATATGCCTTCTAAGATGTTCATATTGCAAAGAGAGTAAATTCACTCCCAATTCGCCATCATAGGGTATTAGCCCAGTCTTTTGATAGAATTCATGCAACTTTTTCATAAATTACAGTTAATATAACAAGGTTAATAATTTATGAGCTGGTGAAACTGAGCTGGTGAAACAATGATAAAATGTCTTACATGAATATATTTCATCAAAATGTCACCAAAGTGCAGATAAATACTCATAATATTATTATACATACCTCATATCAGAAATGGAGATTATTTTGCAGAACACATCACAGCATGGTAATATTGATAATATAGAATATTATCAATGGGAATCTGGACTCATTCATAAAGGGCATATTAAAACACAAAGTAAGCGGTATCAATTTTTATATTGGTTGCTTAAAGCTTCAAGAAAAAATATATTAAAAAATAATATCAATTAAAATTCAATTCCATCATTACTACTTTTTCAACATAATATCTATCTACATAGACGAACAGTTGACCTACTGATTTTTTATGTTACTTTCTATTTTCCTACTATGATTTAGAGGGATGCATTTTATGCAAAAAACAACCATAATATTGCTCAATATTGGTGCGTTATTATTAAGCAGTTGTTCAAGTGAAAGTTCTTCATATTCTGATGCTGCAGAAGAAAGTTATGAAACAACATCAGATACCGCCTTTGATGAAGCAAATAAAATCTCTAATGCTCCCGATATAAATATAACATCAGCAGCTGGAGTAGCATTTAATTACAGATATGTATTTCGTGTGCCTGATGCTAAAATAGCAGCGGTACAAGAAGAACATGCGGCTGCATGTGAAACACTTGGTGTATCGCGTTGCCGAATAACGGGTATGCGTTATCGTCTGTTTGACGAAGAGAGCGTAAGAGCATCCTTAAAATTTAAGCTCGATCCCAATATCGCCAGAAAATTTGGCAAAGATGCCATCACATCTGTGGAAAAAGCAAAGGGTATATTGGTAGATAGTGAGATCAGAGGCATAGACGCAGGTGGCAATATTGGTGCATCAAAACAAAGAGCGGCCAGCGCATCTTCGGATTTAAATCGAATCGAAACCCGACTTAAAGATACCAACTTAGGAGATCGAGAACGAGCAAAATTACAATCGCAAGCAGAGCGATTTCGTCAACAATTGGATGCAGAGAGCAATACTCAGAGCATAAATGAAGAGAGCTTAGCATCCACACCCATGACAATGATGTATCATGGCGGGAAAAATATACCAGGCTTTGAACATGGCAACCCTTTTTACAATGCATGGGACAATGCCCTGAGCAGTTTCGTCTTCATGTCAAGTTTGGTGATGCTCGCCATTGGCGTTATAATACCTTGGGTCATATTGTTGTTCTTATTATTGCTTATATGGCGCAGTCCACCCATGCATAGATTGCGACAAAAACTGCATGCTATGCGCAAAGCCCCAGATAGTGATGAATATTAGCAGATAATCTCATAAATACGGTTCGTTATGCGTCAAACCGCATAGAACAGTAATTTTATTGTTTAGAATGCTTTATAACTATATGATTGTCCATAGATATATGAAGCGGCGCAGAAGCAACCTTCGCATAGTCCGCCTCTAAACCCGCCAAATTATCCGCCATATAATGGTTGGTATCGCGGTGATGCGCTTCATCGGCTCTAATAATTTCTATCACCTCGCGCAGCATCGTGCCTTGGGGTAAATCCCAATAATGTAAAGCTACATCAGGAGCTAGAATATTGGGATGCCGCCCCGCGTCTATTTCTTCAAGGTATAATGTATAGCTTAACACCGCTTCCTCTTCAAAATATCCCACCAGGCGGTGCGCCGTTTTGGGCGCGATCAAATAGAGAAAGAAAAAACCTATGTAGAAAAACCATTGGACAATCAAAATTACCACACGCTCAAGCCAACTTGGTTGAGCAATGGCAATGAAGGTCATCAAATGCATACGTTCATTCTCGGCTTCATCCATCAAAGTACGAATCCAGCCACCATCATCTTCCATTCGGCGTAGCGCTCGTAAATGGGTCAATGTTGCTCCTACCATTCCAGGCACAGCCGCCACTGTCTCCAAAACAATGGCCCGATTACCATAACGTTTGGCAAAAAATGTATCGGCAAACCAGCGTAATATTTTGGTGGTCTTAAGTGCAAATCTATCAGAAAACCCCTGCGGATCATAATGGCTAGAGGTGGTATCAAATTTTTTAACTGTTAAGGTCATATTGCATTTCCTCATAGAGTCTTGTTGTCAACATTAACCGCTTATTTGCACAAAATAGCAAATCATTATCAAGACATAGTGATTGCAGGGAATGCAACTACTTTATTGTATAACAGTTCTAAATTATTCTAATATATAAAATAGCACAATATCATTACTTATTACAATTGAACCAAGCTATGTATAAATAGCTATTTCAAACAATATATAATTATTGTTGATATTATTAATTTTATTGATAATCTATGACCTAGAGAGGGGTTTGTCGTGGTAAATATTTTTAAGACTATCTTTATAACAACACTCATATTGGCATTTAATGTTACGAGTTTTGCCCAAGAAAATAGCATAAATATTAAAGATAATGCCCCCCAAACGACCGCTCTAGGATCAACATCCAATCCAGTCAGTAAAAAATATTATTTGCCCACAGAGGTTTTTTCTAAAATCCCATTCATTGAAGATCCCGTTCTTTCCCCTAATGGCAAATATATTGCGGGATTATTTGGCATTAGTGGTGAACAGAGGATTGTTATGATCTCGCTTGATAAGGATGGTAGCGCACCCGTTGTTGTCGCCGTGCCAGATGAATCGCAGGTCAATAGAATTCGTTGGGTGAATGATGATAATATCATAGCAAGTCTCACAGTTCTAAGCCGTGTCCAAGATGATAATTGGTATTTATCACGCCTTATTGCAATTAATCGCAATACCAAGGCGCTTACCAAACTCATGTGGAAATTGCGGGGTCAAAATGCAGCCGATATATTATGGACGCCAAAAGATGGCAGCAACGAGATATTAATTGCTGGGCAAGATTCTATTTTTAGCAATCAACCAGGCTTCTGGCCCAGCGTCTATAAAGTGAATGTTGAAACAGGGAAATCAAAAAAAGTTGTAAGAGGGAAATTAGGCGTTCTTGACTGGGCAGCGGACCATAATGGTAATGTACGTATTGGTATTGGCTATAATGATCATCTTAAAACTTCAATCATCAATTATGCCTCAGAGGGAAGCCGAAGTTTCAAAACCATAGATCGCGTTAATTTGGGGAGAGATGAAGACCTTGAACTCCCCTTTAGCTTTATCCCTGGTGGTGACACGGGCTTAATGTTCAAAGATGATGCCGAGGGCAACACGGCTATTGCAGAGGTTGATCTAAAAACACAAAATATTATCAAATGGGTCCATACCGCCGAGGATGGAGATATTCGATCTATTCGTACTTCCTATATTGACGATAGTATCATTGGTATAAGAAAAAGTGGCAGCGATAATGGAATAGAGTGGTTACAACCTAGCCTTGCGAGCGCACAAAAAGATTTAGAAAAAGCTGCACCAAAAGCGAGAGTATTTATAGAGAGCTATAGTCATGATTATAGTGTTATATTAGCCAGAATAAGCACGCCAGACAATCCAGGATTAATATTCTCCTATGACACCAATACACAAGAACTTGTCAGATTTGCATCGGTTAATGAAAGCATTGGTAACAAAAGATTATCGAGAGTAAAAGCAATCCAATATGATGCGCGTGATGGATTAGAGATAGAGGGCATATTAACCCTACCAAAAGGCCGCACGCCCAAAAACTTACCCTTCATTGTCATGCCGCACGGTGGACCATGGGCACATGATAGGGTAAGCTATGATTATTGGGCACAGTTTTTGGCCAACAGGGGCTATGCTGTTTTACAGCCTAATTTTCGCGGCTCTACTGGATATGGCAAAGCCTTCATGCTCAAAGGACAAGGACAAATGGGCCTTGCCATGCAGGATGATGTTACAGATGGCGTTGCATGGGCCGTAGAGCAAGGTATTGCCGATCCTAAGCGCGTTTGCATCGTCGGGGCATCCTATGGTGGATATTCGGCAATGTGGGGCTTGATAAAAGACCCTGATCTATACCGCTGCGCTATTTCTATTGCAGGCGTTGCTAATTTACGCCGCGAAGTGAATGATTTTGGTAGTGCTATTCGCGAAAATTTATTCAAGAGCCAATGGAAAAAAATGACACCTGATTTTAACGCTGTATCGCCAATAAAATCGGTTGAGAAAATCAAAGCACCATTGCTGCTGATTCACGGCGTAAAAGATGTGACGGTCGATCATAAACAGAGCGTTAGCATGAATAAGGCTATGAAAAAGGCGAATAAAGATGTGGAGTTTGTATCCGTGCCACTGGCGGACCATTATTTTACGCGCGAAGAAGATAGATTATTATTGCTCAAATCTATGGAAGAATTTTTGGCTAAACATAACCCCGCTGAGTGATGTAAAACCGAATTAGTGATAGTCTAATGGCTTATTATTCATCTTTGGCAATCTGAATATCGCAACCAAAATATTCTTTTATTTTTTTTGGGGTCTGAATTGAATTACATATGCCTTGAGTTATTTTTAAAAAAGTTTGACCATTAACGTCATCCTTAGGTATAAAAAGTCTAGCAGTGGCGCCATTAACTAAGGAGGAATGCTCTATAATCTTTGCCTTACTGTACAAAACATATGATTCTCTCTTTAAGAATGCATGTTCATGGGGGTGAAGCAAGCAAGTTTCATCATATGGTGCATTAGTTCGGCTGCTAACTGAGACTATGAGTTGTTTTCCATCTTTATCGGGATCAGTACAAATAATATGCAGATGCTTTTTATCAGGGTCATGAAAAGTACCCGAGGGTATCAGTAGTGAACCTTTTTTCAATAAATTTGCTGCCGCCATCAAGCTAGTTCTTTGAGCAGTTTTTCTATTTCATTATGTTCTTTAAGCAATTGTACCTGAGCGTCGGAATCCTTAACCCCAACAACCCTCATAATTCTCTCTAGTGGAATAATTTTTGAGCTTCCATTGGGATCCTCCCATTCAGGGATATTTTTTTCATCATGAGTCCACTCTACAAGTTGCCACTGATCCATATTGCCAAACTTCTCCCATACGGCATCTAGGCACTGAATATCAGCTTCACTTAACTCATTTAAATCATGAACAGAGATATTATTTTTGACGGCCACTAAATGGTTTTCTCTATCCTCAAGATACGTAGACCAGCCACAAGCATCCAAATCATACTCACCATTAATATGTGCGTATGTAAAGGAATTTACGGGGCCATGAGGCATAGAACACCGGTTTTCATCAAGAATAGGTAATCCCCATTCCTTGATGCTTTCTCTATCGGCCAGATACACAAGCTTGATAGCTTTGAGGACATTAATAATTTTACCCTCAGTCTTTAGCGCTAAATAGGCTATTAACTGAGCAGCAGTAATTGGATTATACATACATGCTCCTTAATAGTATTAATTGTATTTTTGATCTATACACGTTCCAATGCTAAATTGCATTAAAAAAAATAGAGCCCATTTAACCTGTGGACAAATCACTCAACAGTAACGCTCTTGGCCAAATTACGTGGTTGATCAACATCGGTGCCTTTGGCGCATGCCACATGATAGGCGAGCAGTTGCACGGGCACAGCATAAACCAGCGGCGCGATAAGCGGATGCACTTTGGGCATTTCAATCGTCGCCATGCACCCCTCACCCGCTTCAGCTAAGCCCTCGGCATCGCTGATAAGCACAATTTTGCCGCCGCGTGCGCGCACTTCTTGCATATTG
>CALDZL010000069.1 GCA_937944295.1 uncultured Sphingorhabdus sp. | reverse complement strand
GCAAAGCTTCTTGAGCTTGTAATTCAAACTCATGGCCAGCATGAGCATTGCTTACTGCCCCTTTTCTATGGTGTGAGATCACTATTAAACCCGCATGGGCATCAACACATAGAGCGCATCGGTTTTGCTGTCTTCGCGGATGAGGGTAGGGGCGCTTGCATCGGCCAAATGTAATTCCACTAAATCGCTTTCGATTTCTGCCAAAATTTCCATTAAATAGCGCGCATTGAAGCCAATTTCGAATATATCATCTTTATAGGCACCAATGACCTCTTCTTGCGCTGTACCATTTTCGGGTGATGTTACGGAGAGTGTGATTTTGTCTTCGCCCAGTGCCATTTTTACGGCGCGGGTGCGTTCCGTCGCAATGGTGGCAACGCGGTCAACGCCTTGTGAGAATGCTTTGGGATCGATTTTAAGCAGCTTGTCATTGCCCGTTGGGATAACGCGGTTATAATCTGGGAATGTGCCATCAATAAGTTTAGACGTCAGGATCGCGCTTTCCATTGTGAAACGTATTTTGCTGGCAGAGAGATCGATCTGCACGGGGTTGTCGCCATTTTCATCGAGCAATTTGCGCACTTCCGCTACACATTTGCGCGGGATGATGATGTCGGGCATGCCATTGGCGCCTTCGGGCTGCGGCAATGTAACGCGCGCCAAGCGGTGGCCATCGGTGGCAGCAGCTTTTAATACGGGGGTATCTTCGTCGGTCACATGCAAGAATATACCGTTAAGATAATAGCGTGTTTCCTCTGTGGAGATTGCAAATCTGGTTTTATCAATGATTTGGATAAGTGAAGAGGCAGGGAGTTCATAGCTGGTGGGCAGTTCACCGGCAGCAATGATCGGAAAATCATCACGCGGCAGCGTAGAAAGTGAGAATCGCGCTCGGCCAGCATTCACCGCCATACGGCCATCTGCGGCGCTTAATTGGACTTCGCTGCCATCGGGTAATTTCCGTGCAATTTCAAATAATGTATGAGCAGACACTGTAATAGCGCCTGCGCTTTCCACTTTGGCGCTAACGGTATCTACAATCTGTAAATCAAGGTCGGTAGCAGTGAGTTTGAGCGATCCTGTCTCACTAGCTTCTATCAGCACATTTGACAAAATTGGAATTGTGTTGCGGCGTTCCACCACGGACTGAACATGGCTTAGACTTTTTAACAGTGTTGCTCGCTCGATCATTACTTTCATAGTCGAAATTCTCTCCCATCCATCTGCGCCATTATGGTGGCGCGTAAAGTTTATGCTTGAATAGCTTGCAAAATACCAATTCTTCCTTACCAACTCTGTGGTTAAGGGCAAGTCGATAGCCTCTGATATTGGTTAAAATCTGTGGAAGAAATGAATTAATGGCACTTTCAACAAATAATAAACGTCTTTTTATCGCTCGGCATGGAGAAACAGTCTTTAATAAAGCGGGACGTATGCAAGGGATGAGCGCCCATACGCCGTTGACATGGGAGGGCTGTGTTCAGGCAACTGCTATGGGCCGCGCGCTTGCTGCGCATATTGATGGAAGTAAAAACCTATCTTTATATGCTTCGCCATCAGGACGTACTTTACAGACTTTGGCATTGATAACCCAACAAATAGGCCATGATTGGCATGATCATAAGGTTGATAATAGACTGCGCGAAATTGATATAGGAGACTGGGAAGGCAGATATTATTTGGATGTTGCAGCAGAGGCCGGTGATTTTGTTGATAGAGAAAATCATTTATTTAATAAAACTGCTCCCAATGGTGAAAATTATGCGCAAATTGTTGAGCGAATGCGCGAATGGATAGGTGAGCAGCTATTTGAGGACGATATGTTGATTATATCACATGGTATGAGTGCACGTGTATTACGCGGTATTTTATGTGGTGTAGAGAATCTTGAGGGCTATAACGCGCCTATTGCGCCAAGTCTCTCGCAGGGTTCTATGGTAATGATTTGTGATGGCTCGGAAGAGTTGATAATAAGTGGTGATGGCAGCGATGAAAAAGTTTAGGTGTATAAATGAAGTTTAAAAAATATTATCTTATTTTATGTGCAATAATATTAACTTTACCGCTGAAGGTGCATGCAAAAGAATTAATTAATATCTTTTCTGGCTGGGCTGTATTTTTAGAGAGTGATAATGGCGCTAAACACTGCTATGCTATCGCGCAACCTACCGAGGTAGTAGGACGCGATAGTTTAAAAGGTAATTCATCTTTTATTATCGGATTTTGGCCGGAACGTTCGCAAAATTATCAAATTTATGTGCGTTTTTCGCGTGAACGTTCCAGCAACAGTGTTGTGACTTTATCCGCTGCTGGTCGCCGTTTCAGGCTTGATGGAAATCGTGTTGAAGCATGGGCCAAAGATAAACGTATGGATATGGCAATTATAGCAGCATTGCGAACCAGCGCTTCGATGAGTATTGAAACAATAGGACGTGATGGACGTGCCATTGTTGATGCTTATAAATTACGCGGGGCAGCGACGGCCATAGATAGTGCAGCTTTCACCTGCAAAATATGATAGACTTAGTGTAGACGTTCTAAACCGATATTATTGTTATGCTCTGGTCTTTTGTAAAGATCACAGCTATGGCGCGATAATGCAAATACCTGGCCAAATAGACCCCGTTCCGATCCCTAGAGATATAACCCCGCGTGAAGATGGGCGTGTTGATTTATTGGGTCTTAGCCAGCGGCAGATTGCGCAGTTGCTTGAGCAAGCGGAGTTACCAGAAAAGCAAGCAAAATTACGGTCTAAACAATTGTTTCATTGGATATATCATCGCGGTGTGACAGATTTTTCTGCGATGACAGATATATCCAAGACCATGCGCCCTTGGATGGAAGAACGCTTTATCATTGGCCGCCCAGAGGTGGTTGAAGCACCTATTTCATCGGACGGTACACGAAAGTGGCTGCTACGTAGTGATGATGGCCAAGATTATGAAATGGTGTTCATTCCCGATGCGGATCGCGGTACATTATGCGTATCGAGCCAAGTTGGCTGCACGCTTAATTGCCGATTTTGCCATACTGGTACAATGCGGTTGGTGCGCAATTTGACACCTGGTGAAATAGTTGGTCAGGTTATGCTTGCGCGCGATGCTCTGGGTGAATGGCCCAAGGGAAATATGCATATAGAAAATGATCAATATGAGGATGAAGATTCAGGCTATCAGCGCAGCGATGGCCGTATGCTCACCAATATTGTAATGATGGGGATGGGCGAACCGCTCTATAATTTTGATAATGTCCGTGATGCATTGAGTGTGGTTATGGATAGCGCGGGACTAGCCCTATCGAAACGGCGAATCACCCTATCTACCAGCGGCGTTGTTCCAAAAATGGCGCAAGCGGGATCTGAAATAGGGGTAAATTTAGCGGTTTCACTGCATGCCACCAACAAAGAAATACGCGATGAAATAGTCCCGCTCAATCGCAAATATGGTATCGAGGAATTGCTGCAAGCCTGTGCAGACTATCCAGGGGCTAATAATGCGCGGCGCATTACCTTTGAATATGTGATGCTGAAAGATAAGAATGATAGCGATGCAGATGCGCGCGAATTGGTGCGTCTGTTAAAGCAATATAATCTGCCAGCCAAAGTAAATCTCATTCCTTTTAACCCATGGCCAGGTTCGCAATATCAATGTAGCGATCAGCAACGTATAAGGGCTTTTAGCAATATTATATTCGAAGCTGGCATTAGCGCGCCGATTAGAACCCCGCGGGGCCGCGATATTATGGCGGCTTGCGGTCAATTGAAATCAGCCAGTGAAAAGAAAAGTAGAGCCGAGCTTGATCGTCTGGCAGAAGAAAAACAACAGGCATTAGAGGCTGAAACTTGATATAATAGTTTTTGAATTTTACTCTTTGCTATTGCGTAACGGCATGGCTTATTTTAGCGAATAGAAATGCAATAATTAAGAATTATAAGAGGATAATATGGCGTTATTAGATAGAATATTAAATGGACGCATCCACAAAGGTACGATAGAATTGCATCGTCCTGATGGATCGTCAGTCTCTTATGGTACGCCAACCGATGGCTGGCCCGATGTTGTCCTTCATATCCACAAAAGCAATGCCGAACGCCGCATATTGACCAATCCGCGTCTGGGTATGGCGGAAACATTTATGGATGGCAGCGTCAGTGTCGAGAATGAAGATATTATGGGGCTGGTGGATTTGATCCGCCGCAATAATATCTGGGAAGTGGGTGGTGAAATTGGTGATCCTAAGCCCGTGAAAAAATTCTTTGCTATGATGATGAAGCCATTTCAGCAGCTTAACTCTCTGGCCAATTCGCGCTCAAATGTTGCGCATCATTATGATTTATCCAATGATTTTTATAAAAGCTGGCTCGATGAAGATATGCAATATAGCTGTGCTTATTGGCCCGATGCTGATGTTAGTAATGATGGTCCAGCTATTTCAAAAATGACGCTCGAACAAGCGCAAATGGCTAAGAAAGCGCATATTGCGGCGAAGCTTAACCTTCAAGCTGGTAATAAAGTTTTGGATATTGGCTGTGGTTGGGGTGGTATGGCGCTCTATATTGCTAGCGTTGCCGATGTGAGCGTGCATGGCATTACATTAAGCGTTGAACAACATGCGCTGGCGGTAGAAAGGGCCGAAAAGCTCGGCCTTTCGGACCGCGTTACTTTTGAGCTTGTCGATTATCGCGATCATGCGCAGCGCGAGGTGCAAAGCTATGATCGTATTGTATCGGTGGGTATGTTTGAACATGTTGGCGTTCCGCAGTTCGAGACATTTTTCCGCGCTGTTTCTAACCTGATGAAAGATGATGGTGTAATGCTGTTGCACACTATCGGCCGTCTTGGCGTTCCTGGTTCCACCGATGCCTTTACGCGCAAATATATATTCCCTGGTGGTTATATCCCTGCGCTATCTGAAACAATTGACAAAAGCGAGAAGGTCAAATTAATTGCCAGTGATATTGAAAATTGGCGGGTTCATTATGCGCTTACTTTGCGTGAATGGGACAAGCGCGTAAAAGAACGCCGCGAAGAGATTATTGCGCAATATGATGAGACATTTTACCGCATGTGGATATTCTATCTAGCAGGAGCTGCGGCCGCTTTTGAATCGGGCGGTATGAATAATTATCAGATCCAATATATTCGTAATCGCCGTGCCTTGCCGCTGCACCGTAATTATATTGCCGATGATGAAAAGGCCTATATCAAAAAGCATAAAGGCAAATAACGGGCATATAATTGGTCGTTCAAATAAACAGCGCAACCGATTGCATGGCTTTCATCACGGCTCGCCCACCGCTGTCCCACACGGTCATATTCTGGCTGCTCGCCCCGTGGCTTGCATGATGCGTTTCTGAATCCAAAAACCACCACCCATTTTCGGTCTGCGGATTATCGGTGAGCATATTAATATGCCAATTCATTGAAGAAACCATAGCTTGCTGTTCGAACAATCCCATGACAGACGGGGGCAGGGCATCGCCGATACACATAAGTTCGGCAAAGGGGCTAAGCCCTTCGCTTTCTCTAAGGCGGTGCCAATTGGCGAGGCGCGGCTTACCCGATCCCAATGTTAGGCGTTTGTCGGGATATTCCAAATGATAGGTGAAAAATTCTGGCGGCCCGCTGCGTGTTTCTGTTGGGATTGGCGGAAAATCAGGCTTGGGCATATCGATAAATTCAATTTTGCTCTCTCTGCGTTTAACAAACAAAAAGGTGCAGCTCAGCGAGATTGTATCGCCCGACATAATTTCACTTTTGATAAAGGCAGCATTGCGGCCTCGGCGTAATAGCTGCGTTTTTATCTGTACTTCACCCGAAATCGGACCTGCAAATGCGATTTGTGCTGATTGCAGCGGCGGTAGATCATCTTCACTCAAAACCGCCGCTTGATAGGCTAATGCGCTGCTTAAACCACCAAAGGCTGTGCGCCCTTGATACCAAGTCGGATCAATATGGACAGTGTGAATATTTTGGTTATTGGCGCTAATTTGCGCGAGCATTACAGATAGGTTCATGCATATTTGATATGGCAAAAAGATGCGACTTTCCAGCGAAAAAACAATATAAGGTATTGCCGTTACGGCTTACTTAAATCCAAATGTAATAAACAGCGATAAGTCCAATATGTGCTTATTATACCAGCGCATCGTTCGAACGAAGAGAGAATGGTGGCCCCGCGCTCAAGCGCGTATATTATATCAGCACATCGTTCGAACGAAATGAGAATGGTGGCCCCGTGCGCAAGCGCGTATATTATATCAGCACATCGTTCGAATGAAATGAGAATGGTGGGCGTAGCAAGGATTGAACTTGCGACCCCTACAATGTCAATGTAGTGCTCTACCGCTGAGCTATACGCCCATTCTTATGCAGCATCTATATAGACCATATCTGATTTGCAAGAATAAAGCGAAGGCAATGGACAGGATATGACAAAAATCTGCGACTGTTTCTATGCAATTGCCAAATTACCTTGC
>CALDZL010000068.1 GCA_937944295.1 uncultured Sphingorhabdus sp. | reverse complement strand
CCCATGATGCGTTCAACGCCCGCTTGCCCCGCTGCGGCCAATGCATAGAGGTAGAGCCGCCCGCCTGAACAGGCGGTTGCGCCGCACGCTATGGCTTTTAAAACATGGCTGCCGCGCGTGATGCCGCCATCGCAGATTATGTCAATCTGTCCGCCAACCGCATCGGCAATTTCGCTTATCTGGTCAAAGGGGCTGCGCGATCCATCCAATTGCCGCCCACCATGATTGGACACCATGATCGCATCTGCACCTATCTTAACTGCGCGCCGCGCATCATCGGCGGACATAATGCCTTTCAAACAAAATATACCGCCCCAATCTTGACGAATTTGCGCCGCCATATCCCAATCCATTGACTGATCGAGCATAGTATTGAAATATTCACCGACCGATAGAGCAATATTGGACCCTTCATCGACATGATCTGTAAGGTTAGAAAGCTCAAATTTTTCGCGTAGCATATAGTTTAAGCCCCACGCAGGTTTGGCAGCATAGCTCAAAAAACTGCGCGGTGTTATTTTGGGCGGGCTGGTAAATCCGCTGCGCAGGCAACGTTCTCTGTTACCGCCCACTATCGTATCGACCGTCAGGGTGAGCGCATCAAAATTGGCTGCCTTGCACCGCGCTATCATAGCAGCGTTCAGCGCTTTATCCTTATGAATATAGAGCTGAAACATTTTGGGCGTGGTAATGCTTTCGCCTATTTCCTCTATACTCACTGTAGCGAGCGAGCTTATGCCAAAATAAGTGCCAAATTTTTCGGCGGCTCTGGCAACGGCGCGCTCGCCCTGCCAATGAAATAGACGCTGCAATGCGGTGGGAGAGAGGAACAAAGGCATATCCAATTTTTGCCCCATCACATCCACTGACATATCAATATCGGCCACTCCCGCCAAAACATTGGGAACAAGATCACAATCATCATATGCGCTGCTATTGCGGTTTTTGGTAATTTCATCATCGGCCGCCCCATCGATATAATCAAATATCGGATAGGGTAGGCGCTTTTGTGCAAGCTGCCTAAAATCAGATACATTATGACAGTCGGAGAGCTTCATATTATATATTATTTAACCGAAGTAGGGCGAGCAGGTAGAGCGCATTTGCGCTCTTGTCCGATACCTTTTAGAAAAGCCCTGCGCGTTACACCAGCCGTGACCGCTTTATTATATTTGCGCTGGGCTTTGGCTGCACCAGAAACCTCGCGCACTATGCCTCTAAATGGAATGAGACCGCCCGTGATAGATCCACCAACACGTTTGGCGGTTGCTTTTCTTTTTTCAGAGGCGTCTTTATCGCCTTTTTCATCAAGGTCAGAACCAAGCGCGTCATTTAGCGCTTTTACTTCGGATATAAGGGCAGCACAGCTATTCATATTTTTGAGCGAATAGGGCCTTTTTTCAATTTCCTTTAATTTTTCGGGGATTTCGATTTTTTTGATATTTACGTCTTGTGCCGGTTGCGTCGCTATATCGCTGGCTGTATCTTTGGTGGATTGAGCATATAGCGCTGCTGCTGGTAGAGAAGCAAATATGAGGATAAAAATTGGGATACGCATTATAATATTCCTTTACAAGTGTTATAATTACTAGGGAAGTCGCTCTTAAAGCTGCGTCTTTGCCATGTTTTGCTGTCATCATATGGGGAATATTTAACGCCGCCCATGATTAAGACGATCCAGCCTAATGTACTGCGTGATAGGAGAGATATTATCGTCATCAACCCAGTCCGCTGTATCCAAATCCGTCTTGAATAGTAATGTGTACGGCCTAAATTGTGCGCAATGCTGCTTGGTTTAATATCATCTAGCCGCATTGTTACCCCCTAATGGTCCGTTATATATTGCTCTTTAAGACAAAAAGCGCAACATTATCTGCAATTATTATTATCATAAGAAAGGCTCATAATGTTCCTACAAGGCAAAATAGCATTAATCACGGGGTCAACCTCTGGGATCGGTTTAGGGTATGCGCGTGCATTGGCGGCTCAAGGCGCGCATATTATGATCAATGGTTTTGGCGATGAAAGCGACATTAATGCTTATGTTGAGGAATTAAAGCAGCAGAGCGGTGATGCCGCTTATTGCGGGGCTGATTTGACGAGACCGTCTGAGATTCGTGATATGATGTCTTATTGTCAGGAACGTTTGGGGGCGCCCGATATTGTGATTAACAATGCGGGTATACAAAATGTGGCTCCTGTTGATGAATTTCCCGAAGAAAAATGGGACGAGATTATTGCTATTATATTGTCTTCGGCCTTTCATGTGACAAAAGCGGCCTTGCCTGCGATGAAAGAGAGAGGATGGGGGCGCATTATTAACACCGGTTCTATGCATAGCCTTGTCGCTAGTCCGTATAAATCAGCTTATAATGCAGCAAAACATGGCATTTCTGGTTTTACAAAAACTATAGCCCTAGAAGTAGCGGAGCAGGGTATTACCGCTAATACAATATGCCCAGGCTATGTATGGACCCCATTGGTCGAGGGGCAAATTCCCGATACCATGAAGACTCGGGGGTTGACGCGCGATAAGGTTATCAATGATGTCTTGCTTGCCAATCAACCCGCTAAGAAATTTGTAACGATCGAGCAAGTAGCCGCTATGGCCGTTTATCTGTGCCGCGAAGAAGCCGCTATTATCACAGGTAGCGATATTAAAATCGATGGCGGTTGGACGGCCCAATAATGATTTGACGATCTTCTGCGTCAATGCCATCATATATTATTATTTGGGGATAGAAGATTATGAAAATTCAATATATTGCGGTATGTGCTGCGCTCTTATCATTAACCGCGCCAGCGCATGCAGATGAATTACGCGATGCTGTTACGGCGCAGATGCCATCTTTGATGGAAATCTACAGAGATTTACACAGCAATCCTGAATTAAGCTTTCAGGAATTTCGTACTGCTAAAAAGTTAGCAGATGAAGCACGTAAATTAGGTTTCGATGTCACCGAAAAGGTTGGACGAACAGGCGTTGTTGCTGTGATGAAAAATGGAGATGGACCAACCGTAATGCTGCGCGCTGATATGGATGCACTGCCCGTTGTTGAACAGACTGGATTGCCATTTGCATCGAAGGTTGTCGCGACTACGCAAGATGGCATTGAAACGGGCGTCATGCATGCTTGTGGGCATGATACCCACATGACAGGCTGGGTAGGAGCCGCACGCTATCTCTCGGCTAATAAAGATAAATGGTCGGGTACTTTGGTTATGATTTTACAGCCAGCAGAGGAAATTGGTTCTGGTGCTCGTGAAATGCTCAATGATGGCCTTTTCACGCGTTTCCCAAAACCTGATTATGTGTTCGCCTTTCATGATGCAGCTGGCGTGCCAGCAGGAATAGTAGGCTATTCCAGTGGTTTTGCTCTGGCCAATGTTGATAGCGTTGATATCACGGTGCGCGGCGTTGGCGGGCATGGGGCATATCCGCACACGACCAAAGACCCTGTTGTGTTGGCAAGCCGTATTGTGACATCTTTACAAACTTTGGTCAGCCGCGAAATAAGTCCGCAAGAACCAGCTGTTGTTACAGTGGGTAGTTTTCATGCAGGTTCAAAGCATAATATTATTTCGGATGAAGCGAAACTATTATTAACGGTAAGGAGCTATTCTGATGAAACGCGGGCCGCGTTAATTGCGGGTATCAAACGGATCACTAAAGGTGAAGCTATCGCTGCGGGTATACCAGAGGATAAAATGCCGATTGTTAACCACCGAGAGGATGAATATACGCCTTCGACATTTAATAATCCTGATTTGGTTGAACCTGTAGTAAATCTATTCACTAAAAGATTTGGAAAGCAGCGTGTCATCAGCGCTCCGCCTGTTATGGGAGGTGAAGATTTTAGCCGTTATAGAAGGGCTGACCCTGATAATATAAAAAGCTTTATATTCTGGGTCGGCGGGGTGCCGCAGGACGAATATCAGGCTGCTCAAGAAAATGGTAATAGTTTACCGTCTTTGCACTCACCATTCTGGGCGCCTGATGCTGAGAAAGTAATTGCTACGGGAACAGAAGCGATATTAGCTGCTACCTTAGAGATTATGCAAAAATAATATTGATATTATTGTATAATCTATCATTCTTCATAAAATTCATCATCATAGTCAGCATCTCCATTTGATCCTAGGTTATTTTCTATTTGCGGGGATGGATTGGTAGGATTTAGATAATCTAAAGCAACAGGGTTAGGGTTGAAACTTGGTTCGCCAAATTCAAAATTATCATAGAGGGTATCTTCAATAACTGTGTTAGATGATTGCTCTTGCCTAAGCTGCTTTTCAACTTTTGCTTCTGCTTTTGCTTCTGCTTTTGCTTCTTCTTCTGCTATGGCGAGACCTTCATTGGCAGTTAGTTGCTCTGCCTCTAACATTCTTTCATATTGTTCTTCTTCGTCTACTGCGAGCTTAAAGCTTGAAGGCACTGCCAATGCTAATAATGATACAACTCCACTGAAACAAAGTATTGCCTTTAAAGTTCCATGTGATTTTTTCGGCTTTTGATGATTTACTTTTTTGTACATTTTATTTCCGTTAAAATTATATTTTCCGAAATTATTTGTTACGCCAGCAATATATGGCATTATAATTATAGTATACACTGTGATTAGTTAAATTTTTCTTTCAAAAATTATTATTGGCAATAAAAAATCGCTGACATTTCTGTCAGCGATCAGTTTGATTTTCCTCCCCAGGAAACTTGCATATATGTGTCGGTTGAGGGAACTACCGAATAAGGGGTAAACACTTATTACCATTAAGCTCTCACAACTAGTTATTATAGTTAATTTTATAATCTTTATTGTCAAACCATAGACATATGAATAATATTTCTGTAACTTTGTAAATAAGTTACAGGCAAAGGTATATTATAATGGCTGAGCAAAAAATATTTGCAGGACATGGTTTAAGAAGATTGAGACGATCATTGGCTCTAACACAAGTTTCTATGGCTGAAACCCTAGATATATCTGCTAGTTATTTGAACCTTATAGAACGCAATCAAAGGCCTTTAACTGCCGCTATTATCATGAAATTGGTGTCTGCATATGATTTTGATCCGCGCAGCCTAACCCATGATGAGCCGGGTGGTGGTGAAGAAGCATTAAGACGGCGATTATCCAATTCTCTTTTTGAAGATATTTCTATTGATAGAAGTCAGTTGCAAGAATGGATGGCTGCTGCTCCCGATACGGCGCAAGCTTTTGCTATACTCTATGATGCTTATATTTCTGCTCCTAAGTCTAGTGGTGATGTGCAGTTAAAGCCTGAACCTGTGCGAACAGAAATTGAACGATGGAATGGATATTTTGCCGATTTAGATATTATTGCAGAGGAATTGGCGGATGATTTGCGGCAGAGCTCGAATGATCTTTACAATGCTATTTCGGAACGTTTGCGCATTAAACACCAAATTGTAGTTCGGATATTGCCTTATGATATCATGCCTAACTTGCTTCGCCGGCTTGATTTACACGCACGGCAATTACAAATTTCTGAGACATTATCATCTTCAGGCAGATTATTTGCGCTTGCCAGTCAATTGGCACATTTAGAGGCTGATGATCAAATAGAAAATATGGTCAAAGGCGCTGGTTTTGATGATAGAGCTGCTCAGCGCTTATTTCGCCGCCATTTGATATCTTATTTTGCAGCAGCAGTTCTTATGCCCTATCAGCGGTTTCTTAAAGCCTGCGAATCCAGCGGATATGATGTAAATATTTTGCAGAAACGATTTGGAGCCAGCTTTGAGATGGTTGCACATCGTTTGACAAGTTTACAGCGAATAGGCAGCAGAGGCTTACCATTTTTCATGATGAGGATTGATCGCGCTGGACAAGTTTCAAAACGCTATGCAGGAGCCAGCAAATCTCCTCTGGTAGAAGGACAGCAGAGATGCCCATTGTGGAATATCCACGATGCACCCAAAATGCCAAGTAGGATGATAACGCAATTGATTGAATTAGAGGATAGAACACGATGGTTCACAATTGCGTCCTCGCACTATAAAAATGATCGTTTAACTGCGGCCAATGGCCAAGATGATAATAAAACTGAATTTACTATAATCATAGGTTTGAGAGCAGAGTTTGCTAAAAAAATGTCTATCGCGACTGGGTTGGATTTGGATAAAGGAAATCAAACGCTTATTGGGTTGGGCTGTAAATTATGTACTATTCCAGAATGCCCTCAGCGTGCAGAGGCCCCCAGTGACAAATTATTACTGTTTAACGAAAGAGAAAGAGAAATATCTCCATTTTCTTTTATTAGTGACTAGCTTAGTATTCAAACTCATTTTATTTTACTGTCTTATTTTATTTTTAATTGGAACTGTAAAATTAATCGACACTAAACTATTTGATGCTATCATAGCGTTACGAACCAATAAGATAGGCTGTTTTTGTGGTAAGATTATTCAAACATTATATCCCTTATCCCGTTATTTTCCTCGGCATAGTTGATTTAATACTTTTGCTTATTGCAGGTGAGGTTGCATGGGTTTTGCGTGCTAATCAAATTGGTATGAGCGTTGATTTCATTGGAAATCGTGTATTACCGCTCATATTATTTGCGGTTTCGGTTCAAATCGCTAGCCTGTCTACTGGTGTCTATAGTGCTCAATCTTTGCAATCCCTTCGATTTGCAATAGCAAGAATCATTGTTGCAATATCATTGGGTGTTATTTTCCAATCTGTCTTGGCTTTCATTATGCCAGGCTCTACATTATGGCGTTCTAATTTACTATACGCCATGGGACTGGCCTTTTTATTCTTATCGATTAACCGTATGATATTGGGTTCAGCATTAGGTGCCGAAGCTTTTAAAAGACGGTTATTAATATTAGGCGCAGGTACAAGGGCACAGCGCATAAAAGATTTAGAATCCAAAATAGGTGCAGGTTTTACTGTTACTGGCTATGTGGCGATGAGCGAAGCTAAAAAAGTTGTGCCAGAAGCTATCAATCGCGATGCCATCTATAATCTGTCTGATTTTGTGGTAAAAATGGCAGCTAGTGAAGTTGTACTGGCTTTAGAAGAGCGTCGAAATGCATTGCCATTATCGGATCTGTTGCGCATTAAAACTACAGGTGTCCATGTGAATGATCTCTCTACATTTTTAGAAAGAGAAACAGGACGTGTTGATTTGGACAGCGTTAATCCAAGCTGGCTTATTTTTTCTGATGGTTTTTCTGCTGGTCGCAGAATATCAAGCTTTACCAAGCGTATTTTTGATATAATGGCGAGCGTGATTTTGCTCACTATATCAGCGCCAATCATTATTCTCTTTGGCTTGTTGGTAAAATTAGAGAGCAAAGGTCCTGCTTTTTACAGACAAACTAGAATAGGCCTCTTCGGGCAACCCTATAATATTATCAAGCTGCGTTCAATGCGCCAAGATGCCGAAATTGATGGCAAAGCAATTTGGGCCAGCGAGGATGATCCACGAATAACGGCTGTGGGTAAATTTATCCGTATGACCCGTATTGATGAATTACCGCAAACATGGAGCGTGTTGAAAGGGGAAATGAGCTTTGTAGGTCCACGGCCAGAACGTCCAGAATTTGTATCTGAGTTAGAAGATAAAATTAAATATTATGCTGAGAGGCATATGGTAAAACCTGGAATAACGGGCTGGGCACAGGTAAATTATCCCTATGGTGCTTCAATTGATGATAGCCGTCAAAAGCTTGAGTATGATCTTTACTATGCCAAAAATTATACGCCATTTTTGGATTTGTTAATTTTGTTGCAAACTGTACGTGTTGTGCTTTGGCCTGAAGGTGTGAGATAATTGATGCCTGAAATACTCTATACTGCTGGATATTGGGGACATATGGCTGTTGCCTTTCTCTATTCTGCTCTAGCTATATGGGTGTTTCATAAGCATGGCTTGAACAACAGACAGCAACTATTTTTATTATTAGGGCTTTCCTTTACATCGGTTTGGGGTTTTGCAGTGAGTCTGATGGGGGCTAATAGTTTAGCTGCTTTTATGTCAGAAACTATCAGAAACTTGGGTTGGCTTATCTTCCTATATGTTCTGCTAAGGAGTGGTGAAGGGCGTGAGCAACCTAAAAGTCTTAATTATATATATGTTTCGCTTATTTTCGTTCTTTTTCTTCAGGCAAGTGTTGATTTGATAGTCGCTAATTTGGGGTTAACGGCAGATGCAATAGTTTTGATACGCTATTCATCCTATATATTTCGTATGCTATTTGCTGCAGGCGCATTGGTAGCGCTACATAATCTTTATACGGTGTCAGCACCCAATGCACGTTGGGGAATAAGTCTGCCTTTAGCCGCGCTAGCTGCACTTTGGACCTATGATTTGAATCTCTATACGATAAGCTATTTAACGCAGATAGTATCACTTGAATTATTGCAAACGCGGGGTTTTGCAATGACTTTATTAGCTCCAATTTTTGTTGCTGCGGCTCTACGAAACTCTGAATTGCGATTACGATTGTCAAGAACAGTCGCATTCCAATCCATTTCTTTATTCGCGATTGGCGGATATTTGATTGTAATGGTAATGTTAAATACTGTTATCGAATTTATTGGAGGCGATTATGCCAGGCTTGCACAAATCAGCCTGATATTCGCTATGACAATCATTGCATTATTAGTATTGCCATCGGGTCAATTTAAAGCTTGGTTTAAAGTAAAACTGGCAAAGAATTTTTTCCAGCACCGTTATGATTATCGTACGGAATGGATGCGTTTTGCAGATACGATTGGCTTTTTAGGTCATGACATGACATTTCATGAGCGTGTTATAAAATCTATGGCTGATATATTAGAATGCCCTAGCGGTTTATTATTAACACCTTCATCGAGCGGACAATTAATGCTTCAAGCGCGATGGAATTGGTCTTCTGCGGATGTTCCATCAAATCCTAGTACACAATATATGGTCGAGTTTTTCGAATCTACTAATCATATTGTGATTATGGATGAAGTCAGAGTAGGGGATGATAAGCGTTGTGACCCCCGCGCATTGCCACAATGGTTATTTGATGAACCCAATGCATGGTTAATTGTGCCATTGGTCCATTTTGGGAAGTTAACGGGAATTATGGTGCTGGCTAAACCCAGAATAGCATGGACTATAGATTGGGAAGATATGGATATGCTCCGTGTGGTTAGTCGGCAATTGGGAAGTTATTTGGCCGAGGCTGACAGCCAGAAGAAATTAATTGAAGGGCGACAATTTGATCAATTCAATCGCCGTTTTGCTTTTGTAATGCATGATATTAAAAATTTGGTCAGCCAATTGAGTATATTATCTCGCAACGCAGAGAAACATGCTGATAAACCAGAGTTTAGAGACGATATGGTTTCTACTTTGCAATCTTCTGTTGGTAAAATGAATAAGCTTCTGGCGCGTTTATCTCAGCATAATAAAGTGAAACGGAGTGAACCTAAATATTATGCAGTAGAACCGATTGTATCAAATGCTCTGGAACCTAAAAAATTAATACACCCTATTGAATGCGAGTTTGAACCAGATCTATGCGCGGTATTTGACCCAGTAAGATTGGAAACAGCGATAACGCATTTGGTGCAAAATGCTATTGAAGCAACAGAAAATCAAGCACCCATTCGATTATTGGGACAAAAACAAGGGGATGTTGTTACTATTCAAATTGTAGACCGTGGCTGCGGTATGAGTGAGAGTTTCGTTTCCAATGAATTATTTAAACCTTTTGAATCAAGCAAAAGTGGCGGCTTTGGGATAGGGGCCTATGAATCTATGTCATTGGTGGAGACGATGGGCGGTAATTTGCGCGTTGAGAGTACTATAGGAAGAGGAACAAGGTTTACAATCTCTTTACCAGCTTCTGCTAAGAGAAGAGAGAACGAAAGAGAAATCGTTGCTGAGAATGAAAATCAATCTTTTACTGATAAGAGTGCGTGATTATGCCTGATAAAAAAATGAAAGCGATGCCTAAATTATTGATCGTAGAAGATGACTTGGGACTTCAGAAACAATTAAAATGGTCCTATGAAGATTTTGAAGTTTTTACAGCTAGTAGCAGAGAAGAAGCTCTCGCTATATTGCGTGCGCAAGAGCCCGATGTGGTGACTTTGGATTTGGGTTTGCCGCCCGACCCCGATGGAGCATCGGAGGGGTTTGCTGCACTAGAGGAAATGCTTAAATTAATGCCGCAACTCAAGATCATTGTCGCATCTGGCCATGGTGAACCAGATAGTGCTATGCGAGCCGTTGCAGCGGGTGCTTGGGATTTTTATCAAAAACCAGTTGATATTGATGAATTACATTTAATTGTAAGCCGTGCCTTACATGTCCATCAATTAGAACAAAAACATGAAGATCAGCTCAATCAAGATGTTGGTGAAGAGCTGCTATTGGGAAATATCATTAGTGGTTCGCCCGAAATGACTAAGGTAGCGAGGACTATAGAGCGTGTAGCAAAAACCAATGCATCGGTTATGTTGCTTGGTTCTAGTGGTACGGGCAAAGAATTATTAGCGAATGGATTGCATAATAATAGCGATAGACATGATAAGCCATTCATTGCGATTAATTGTGGCGCAATTCCAGAAAATTTACTTGAGTCTGAATTATTTGGCCATGAAAAAGGGGCCTTTACTGGAGCAGTGAAAACTACAGAAGGTAAAATAGAACAGGCTAATGGAGGTACTTTATTTTTGGATGAGGTTGGCGATATTCCATTGCCTTTACAAGTTAAATTGTTACGATTTCTGCAAGAGCGTAACGTAGAACGTATTGGCGGACGCAAATTAATCCCTGTCGATGTACGCATTGTTTGTGCAACGCATCGGAATTTGAACCAAATGATTACCGAAAAAACTTTTCGCGATGATCTATATTATCGTTTGGCAGAAATCATCGTTAATATACCCAGTCTTAGCGAGCGTACGGGAGATGCTATCTTACTAGCCAAGCATTTTCTGAAGAAATTTGCTGCAGAAATGAACCCAGCAGTAAAAGGTTTTCGGCCAGATGCATTGAACGCAATTGATATGTGGGAGTGGCCAGGAAATGTGCGCGAGCTTGAAAATACAATAAAACGCGCCGTCATTATGGCAGATGACAATATGATATCTGTCGATGATTTAGAATTAGAAGAAAATAGCGATGAAATGGATAAGTTCATCAATCTGAAAGCTGCACGTGAATTGGCGGATAGGCGCGCCATTACAAGAGCAATTTCTAGGACTGAGGGTAATATATCTAATGCGGCTAAACTATTAGGTATCAGTAGACCAACACTCTATGATTTGCTCAAGCAATATCATATGCAGGCGTAAATATGCCGCGTCGTTATCGCACAGGCAAGTCGTCAAGAAAGCGCATCATTCGGGAAATTAAAAAAACCGGATCAATCACTATTGGCATAATGTTTTTTGGTGCTTTTATGTTGGCGATAGGTTGGAAATTATGGCTCTATACTGATAATAAGGATCGAGGACTGGCCGAGAAATATTTCCATGAAGCAAAACCTTTAATAGAAGAAAAAAATTACAGATCTGCGCGTGTGATATTAAAAAAAGCGGTCGAGTCTGATACGAGCTGGCCAGCAGCAAAAATCGAACTCGCTAATGTAAATTTAATGCTATTTGATGCAGCTGATGCCAAAAGTGATCTATTGTCTGTTAAAGAAATGGACGTCGATAGCGGTCGTATAAATTATTTGCTGGGAAAAGCTTATTGGTTGCTGGGCGAATATGATAAAGCTAAGACCGCGCTAACTAGCGATAATATTGGTAGTGAATCCTATACGGATGCACAGCGTATTTTGGGCCGCGTCCTCATGGAGGTTGGTGATATTGATGCCTCGCGGCAAGCATTTGACAGAGCCGTAGAAAAAGCACCCAAAGATAGTATGTTGTGGACTGATATTGCGCGCTTTCGTTTTGTCTTGGGCGATCAAAAGGCGGCCATTGAGGCAGTTGAATATGCTGTTGAATTAGATGAGAATAATATAAGGGCATTAGAATTTAGAGGACGAATGGTGCGCTCTCAATTCGGATTATTGGCGGCATTACCCTGGTTTGAAAGAGCCTTAGAAATTAACCCTGATGATATTCCCGTAAAGATTGAATATGCAACGACGCTTGGTGATGCTGGCCACGCATCTGAAATGTTAGAAGTGTCGCGCGAAATATTAGAATTAGAACCGCAGAGCGGTGTTGCATATTATATGCAGGCAACGATAGCGGCGAGGGCGCGGAACTATAAATTAGCACGCAGATTATTGAGCCAAGCAGGAGATCGGCAAAATAGTCTTCCCGCTGGGTTATTATTATCAGCCATTATAGAATATGAATTGCAAAATTATAATCTAGCGATCAAAAAATTTCGCAAATTGTTGGGACTACAGCCTAATAATAAAACAGCGCTTAAGCTTTTATCTGCCAGCCATTACAGGGCAGGTGAATATATTCAAGCCAATGAAAATATCATGCGATTCATCAATAAACATGGATCAGATAGCTATAGCAATATTATTGCCGCGCGCGTTCTTGAAGCACTGGACAAAAGAAGCGAAGCTGCACCCTATTTAAATAGGGTGATGCAAAATCAAGCAGCAGGTATATCCTTGGTAAGAGAGGATAGCAATTTCGCAGAGATTCAGAGTATAGCGCTAAAAAATCCTGATAGAGCTGACCTAATCATCCCCTATATCCGAGCCTTATTAGAGCGAGATAATAGGGTTGGTGCGTTGAATTTGGCAAGATCTTTATTGGCCAAAAATCAAGGTGTTGCTGATGCGCATATATTAGTTGGGGATATCCAAATCCGTAATAATAATATAAGCGCTGCTCTAAAGCATTTTAATGATGCACGCGCTATTAAGTTTGAACAATCATTAATGCTGCGACTGGTCGATGCTTATCGCAGGGCTCAAGATTTTAATAGGGCAAGAGAGACATTGTTATCCTACCTCTCCAATAACCCGCGCGATATTATGGCTCAAAAGTTAATTGCAGATACATATATGGAATTGGGTAATGCACAACAGGCTATTTTTTGGCTCGAATCTATTCGAGACCGTATCGGATATAATGATACTATTATTCTAACAAAATTAGCGCGCAGCTATGTCGCTTATGATCGATTAGATGATGCTGTAAAAATGGCAAAAATTGCTTATGAAATTAATCCGCTCAATGTTGATACTACCCGCGTTTATGGTTATACCTTATTGGAACAAGGGGTGAATGGTAAGGCGGCTGTTGAATTGCTGGAGAAAGCACAAAAACTACTGCCCGATGATAAAGGCATAGTTGAAGAGCTGCAGCAAGCTCTTAATCTGAGAGAAATTTTAGAAGAGCAGGATGAAGAAGAGTATCATGCCTGATCTTTAATGATGTTCAATATTGTGCGATAATTATGTTTCGCTCTTCATTAAATCAGCAGCAGATATTCCGATGCGGCGCATATGTTTATCAACATCGGGCCATATATTATCGATAAAGTTCTGACGTTCATCCGCTTTTAATTTTTGAACGGCACCATCGGCGACAAATAATCCTACACCGCGTCTGACCGTAACGAGGCCACGATCTTGAAATAATTGATATGCCTTAGCCACTGTGAGCGGATTGGCGCCTTGTTCACTGGCAAAGGAACGCACCGATGGCAATAAATCACCATCTTGATATTTGCCGTCCAATATCGCATGTGCAATCGTCTCAAATAATTTAAGATATACTGGTTGTCTGTTATTCATGCTGCATGAGTGGCATAATACAGTAGGGCGGGTCAAGCTTTGAATATGGCAATTATATTTCTGTGCGCCAACATTCTTACCAGTGTGATATATGCTCACTCGCTATTGGTCTTGGTCGTTCTGATATTATTGTGTCGGATATTCCAACATAGAAAAAACCAGCAATTCTTTCATTTTCTTTGCAAAAACTCTGGCGGATTATTTCATCATAAGCAGGCCATCCAGTAATCCAGCTTCCTACAAAGCCTCTGATATGCGCTGCATGCAAAAAATTCATACCCACGGCACCTGTACTCAATATTTGTTCAATCTCTGGAATCTTACTCTCTTTCGGAGAGTAAATTAAAATGACCAAAGACGGGGCATAGGATGCCATCTTACACGCTGTTTCGATTTGACTATCACTAGCCGAGGGATGTTCGGTTAAAAATGCGTTGGTTAATAGGGCTTTGAAATCTTCGCGGCGTTCTTTATCAATCACAGTAAAACGCCAAGGGGCTAATTTTCCATGATCGGGCGTGCGCAGCGCCATTTCTATCATAGTATATAATGTGTCTGTGTCAGGACCAGTTGCTGTCATCTGTGCTGGTCGCCCAGAACGGCGCGTGGATAGATAAGATTGCAAAGAAGAAATATCATTTAACATGAATGCTGCTTAGCAAATTATGAGGCGAGCAATCCATAGAAATGTCACACAGCAGGATAATTATAATAAAATTAGATACATTTGTAATTATTGCGCTTCACATGGATGATTTTTTGATTAGGTTGAGGGAATCACTGCACTATATTTGTTTGAGTGCTTTATACATAAGAGGGGTTTATTCGATGCATGAATTTATATTCACATTCGATTCATTGTTTGAATTATGGGCTTTTTGGCTCGCAGTAATTGCCTTGGGCGCATTTCTTCTGGGCGGTTCTTACATCGTTACTAGGCCAGCTCCAGAGTTTGCAGGTCATCCGAAAGGATTGTTTTTGCTTTTCTTAGCAGAGATGTGGGAGCGCTTCTCTTATTACGGCATGCGTGCTTTGCTGATATTTTATTTAGTACAGCATTGGCTGTTTTCAGATGCAGAGGCTTCTAAAATATATGGTGCTTATACAGCATTAGTTTATATCACGCCAGTTGTGGGTGGTTATTTAGCTGATCGTTACTTAGGTCAACGTAAAGCTGTATTATTTGGGGCTGTACTCCTCACTTTTGGCCACTTTTTCATGGCATTTGAGGGCGATGGCGGACAAAGTGACCCAATGATTAATGTATTTTGGTTGGCTTTGGCTCTCATTATAGTGGGCTCTGGTTTCTTGAAAGCCAATATATCCGTTATCGTTGGACAGCTCTATGAACGAACCGATATTCGCCGCGACCCAGCCTATACAATATTCTACATGGGTATCAATGTAGGTGCAGCAACGGCATCTATTATATGTGGTTTCTTGGGACAAACTTATGGATGGGAATATGGATTTGGACTAGCAGGCGTAGGAATGTTGATAGGTCTGATATTCTTTGTTCTTGGAAAGCCCTTACTCTTGGGTAAAGGTGAACCAAAAGACCCAAATAAATTAACGGGTGGTAAAGAGTGGGGAATATACTCTGCTGGGTTGGCCATGGTTGCACTGTGTTGGGCTTCTATTCAATATCAAGATTTGGTTGGTTATGTATTAGGTGCCTTTGGCGGCGGTTTAGTAACTTACGTGTTATTTATTGCCGTTACTAAATTACCTGCTGAAGAGCGCGATAGAATTTTTGCAGCTATGTTCTTGATATTAACGTCAATAGTGTTTTGGGCTCTTTTTGAACAAGCAGGTTCATCTCTGAACCTCTTTACCGATAGACATGTTGATACAGCGGGTGTGAATGCGTCTATGTTCCAATCAATCAATGCGATTTATATCGTATTATTAGCTCCAATATTTGCATTGATATGGCAAAAATTGGCAATGAAAGGTAAAGAACCATCTACACCGTTAAAATTTGGCATGGCCGTAATTCAGGTCGGACTTGGCTTCTTGGTTTTGGTTTGGGGTGCTAATTCTGTAGGTGTAAATGTTCCGACACCCGTCATATTTATCTTCTTGATATATTTGTTGCACACTACGGGTGAGTTATGTTTATCGCCAGTTGGTTTGTCTGCTATGAATAGATTATCTCCTGCACATATGGCTTCTCTTATAATGGGGACTTGGTTTTTTGCATCTGCGGCTGGTAATTTCGCGGCTGGCTTGATAGCTGCTGCAACAGGTGCGGAAGGCGTAGGAGAAGAGTCTGGCAAGGAAGTTGTTCTAGGCGTTTATTCAACTGTTGGCTGGACAGCCGTTGGCATAGGAGTTGCTGTTATGGTTATCTCACCGCTTATCAAAAAGTTGATGCATCTGGATACGCTTCAAGATGATAAGGCAGCGCCTAGCGAAGAGGTTGCTGAAAAAGCCTAATTAACAAAATATGAGGGGGCTGCGATTTGCGGCCCCTTTTTTATGGTGATCGATAGATTGGGAGTGCGAATTGTGAGTAAAGCAAAATATATGTGGGCGCCTTTGGTGTTGGCGGGCCTGTCAATGAGTATAGCCGAAGTATCGCCATCTTATGCCAAAAAGAAAAAGGATGATAAAGAAGAGGCTCAAAAGTCGGCGTTTCAAAAATCTGATCCTTTTGCTTCGACCTATAAAGCCTATCCATCTCGCCCTACGGCCGTGATTAATGTCACTATTTTTGATGGTGAGGGTGCTAAGATAGACAATGGTACGATCTTTATGAAGGATGGGTTCATCACCGAAGTGGCCGATGGTGATGCCTCTATCCCCGAAGGCACATTGATCATTGATGGCGCGGGCAAATATATTACCCCGGGCATTATCGATGTGCACAGCCATTTGGGGGTTTATGCCAGCCCTAGTGTTGATGCGCATAGCGATGGCAATGAAATCACTTCGCCCACCACGCCCGATGTCTATGCGGAACATGGCGTTTGGCCGCAAGACCCAGGTTTCTCGCGCGCGCTTGCCAATGGCGGCGTCACATCGATGCAGATTTTGCCAGGCTCTGCTAATCTGATTGGTGGCCGTTCTGTGACGCTGAAAAATGTGGCGGCGCGTACTGTGCAGCAAATGAAATTTCCTGGTGCGCCCTATGGTATGAAAATGGCGTGCGGTGAAAATCCAAAACGTGTTTATGGTAGCCGCAATCAAAAACCGCAAACCCGTATGGGTAGCTTGGCGGTCAATCGCCAAACATGGATCAAAGCGCAGGAATATCGGGATAAACGCAATTCGGGTGAGAAATTTACCCGTGATTTGGGCATGGAGACGTTGGCGGGCGTATTGGATGGTGAAATTTTGGTGCATAATCATTGTTATCGCGCCGATGAAATGGTCCAAATTCTCGATATGGCCAAAGAATTTGATTATAAAGTAACCGCTTTCCACCATGCGGTTGAAAGTTATAAAATAGCTGATTATCTGAAAGAAGCCGATGCTTGCAGTGCCGTTTGGGCTGATTGGTGGGGCTTTAAGATAGAGGCTTATGATGCCATTCCTGAAAATGCGGCGCTTATCCACAATGCAGGGGCCTGCGCTATCATCCATAGCGATGACGATAATCAGATACAGCGTCTCAACCAAGAGGCGAGCAAAGCGCTGGCCGATGGCCGCCGTATGGGGCTTGATATAACAGAGGCACAGGCGATGAGCTGGATCACCTATAATGCGGCTAAATCATTGGGGATAGAAGATAAGGTTGGCAGCCTCAAATCAGGCAAAATGGCCGATGTAGTCTTGTGGAATGGCAATCCATTTTCGGTCTATTCGCGGCCTGAGAAGGTCTGGATTGATGGGGCATTATTGTTTGACTCTAACGATCCAGCGCGCAGACCCGTGAGCGATTTTGAACTGGGTCAAGTGGGCGAGGGAGATGTAAAATGAAGAATATTATCAAAACATTATCATTAAGTGCAGCCCTTATTCTCTCTCCAGCTGCTTTGGCGGAAACCATCGCTATAACAGGCGGTAAAGTCGTCATTGGCGATGGGCGCGCGCCGATTGACAATGCCAATGTCATTATCAAAGATGGCGTCATCACTGCCGTTGGTGCTAATGTCGCTATTCCAACGGATGCTAAGACGATTGATGCAAAGGGTAAATGGGTAACACCGGGAATATTTGCAGGGTTTAGCCGCTTGGGTCTTGTTGAAATTGGTGCTGTTAGTCAGACCAATGATAGCAGTGCGAGGGAGAGCGTCTTTTCCGCTGGCTTGGATGTTACGAGCGCAATTGATCCCTTTCGCAGTCCTATCGCTGTGAATCGCGCTGCGGGTATTACACGCGCTGTGGTTGCACCTTCCTCGGGCGGTAAATTATTTGCTGGGCAAGGCGCGATTACCGATTTGGGCGATGATTTTGACGCAATCACAAAAGCCCGAGCATTTCAATTTGTACAGATGGGTGCGCGTGGTGCGGATATAGCAGGCGGCAGCCGCAGTGCTAGCCATTTGCTTTTTAAGGCAAGCCTGCAAGAAGCCCAGCGTTATGCAGCGGGGAATGATAGTTTCGATGATAATTTGCTTACCATTCAAGATGCGAAGGCCTTGCTGCCTGTAATTAATGGGAAAACACGGTTGTTGGTGCATGTTGAAGGGGCTAATGATATTTTGCGCCTATTGGATCTAAAACGTGAATTTCCTAAGTTGACTTTGATATTGGTTGGAGCGAGCGAGGGATGGCGTGTGGCGGATAAAATTGCTGCTGCTAATGTTCCTGTGATTGCTTCAGCGCTCAATGATTTACCGAGCGGATTTGAATCCTTGGCAGCCACGCAATCCAATTATGGCCGAATGAAACGTGCGGGTGTTGAGCTCGCCATTGGCATGATTAATGATTTTGATGCGCATCAGATTCGCTATACGCCCCAATATGCTGGTAATTTGGTCAGCCTCAATAAAGTTCCAAGGGCAACTGGGATTAGTTGGGATGAGGCATTTGCTGCTATCAGCTATATGCCCGCTAAGATCATGGGCGTTGCCGATAAATATGGATCATTACAGATTAACCGTGCTGCTGATGTTGTGATTTGGGATGGTGATCCCCTCGAACTATCTACGAATGTTGAAGGCGTTTATATCGATGGCCAATTGCAAAGTTTATCCAATAGACAATCGAAATTGCGCGAGCGTTATCGTAACCCTGTTGAGGGGGCATTGCCAAAAGCTTATGATAGATAATGTGTTTTACTTAGATCATTCTCAGATCGTGCAATAGTCGCAGTCACTGACATATTCATGGTGACATTGCCTATTGTGCGCATCAAATCTGGGAATGCTTCTATTGCGACCAAAATCACCAAGGGTTCAATCGGTACGCCCATAGCAATGCATATCGGTGCGATAGATGCGATGAAGCTTACAGATCCGGGTAAACTTACTGCACCTAGAGTTGTAGTGGCAGCAACGGCTACACCGATAGCGAGAGCGGTAATCGATAAATCAATGCCCAATAGATAAGCAATATAAATAACCACGGCTAAATTCATGCAAGGGCCAGTGGAACGGAATAATGCAACGGCAATGGGAAGTACCATATCTGTGGAGCGGCTACCGACCCCAAATTTATGCGAACCTTTTACCATAGCTGGTAAACAGGCTAATGAGCTTTGTGTAGAAATGGCCAATACTTGAGATGGAATAGCAGCTTTAAAAAATATGATTGGGTTTTTGCGTGCGCCAAAGACAACCAAGAAAAATGCAGCAATCCATATAATTGCACCTACTGCTGTCACGATTAATACATAATGGATTAATGCTGCAAAAGCAGCAGCACCTGCTTTTGCACCTACGGTCATGGCCAGTGCGAAAACCCCAATAGGCGCAATATTTAAAACCCAATTAATCATAATCAGCATAGCTTCACTAAGAGCTGCAAAAAAATCGGCAATTGTGTTGCGCTGTTTTTTTTCTAATCGCGAAACGGCAAAAGCGAACAACAATGTGAATATTATCAGAGGCAATATCTCATCATTGCTTGCTGAGCTGATAACATTCGTTGGAATTAAGGCCTGAAGGAAAGCTGAGAATGGCGGGACTTCGCCGATGGGTTCCGCATCGCCTAGTGCCGCTTGCATTGCCAATATAGATGCATCGCCTAATGGAAATAAGGTGAGCAGTGATGGCGTTACAATTGCGGCCATTATTGAGGAACACCATAAAATGACAACCATAATTATTATTGTTTTGAGGGTCATGCTGCCAGCTCTCGCCATATTGGCAGCCTGTAATACCCCCGTAATTAGCAATGATATAATCAGCGGAACAACGGTCATACGCAATGCATTAAGCCAAGCAGTGCCTATAATATCGGCACTTTTTAGCATGGATGGGAAACTATCTTGTGTAAAAATCCCTAGGCAGAGGCCCATTATTAATGCGAATAAAATTAAATATGCTCGGGTCATTTCGGCCTCTTTATTGTTTATTTATAGTATGATGTTAGAAAGTTAATTGTAAAATGATCTTGTGTCATTTTTATATCCATATCTTTTTAGTGCAAGATTAATCTGACTATTATAGAGAGTTGATAGTAGATGGGGGTTAGAGTGAGAAAAAGAAATTTTTTTGGAACTGATGGTATAAGAGGGCGTACTAATACAGGTGCGATGACCCCTGAAATCGCTATGAAAGTTGGACAAGCTGCTGGCAAGCATTTTCTGCGAGGTGCGCATAAACATCGTGTTGTTATTGGCAAAGATACGCGATTATCAGGCTATATGGTGGAAAATGCATTGGTGGCTGGCTTTACGAGTGTAGGTATGGATGTTGTCCAGTTTGGACCTATACCAACCCCTGCTGTTGCACTATTAACGCGATCAATGCGCGCCGATCTAGGGGTTATGATATCCGCGAGCCACAACCCATATGAAGATAATGGCATAAAATTATTTGGCCCCGATGGTTTTAAATTATCGGATGAAGATGAATTGGCTATAGAGGCTTTAATTGCAGCGGAAATTGATTTGGCCGACTCCTGTGAAATTGGTCGCGCTCGGCGTGTAGAAGATGCGCGTGGTCGTTATATCCATGCCGTAAAAACCAGCTTACCCGAGCATGTTCGTTTCGATGGTTTGAATATTGTGGTCGATTGTGCGAATGGTGCGGCCTATCAAGTTGCGCCATCTGCGATATGGGAATTGGGTGCTAAAGTGAACAGCATCGGCGTTTCACCCAATGGCAAGAATATTAATTTGAAATGCGGCTCTACACATGTAGAATTAATGCAAGAAACGGTTGTTGCATCAGGGGCTGATATTGGCATAGCGCTAGATGGTGATGCAGATCGATTGATTGTCGTCGATGAAAAAGGACAGGTCGTGGATGGTGACCAGATTATGGCGCTTATTGCAACGCGCATGCGCAATAGCGGAGAACTTACTGGCGATGGTATAGTTGCGACAGTGATGTCAAATTTAGGGTTAGAACGTTATTTGGAATCGCAAGATTTAAAATTACACCGTGCTAAAGTTGGCGATCGCTATGTTTTGGAAATGATGCGCAATAAAAACATCAATGTTGGCGGTGAGCAATCTGGCCATATGATTATGCTCGATCATGCAACAACGGGGGATGGCACAATAGCGGCGCTGCAGGTTTTGGCGGCCTTGGTTGAAATGAAAAAGCCCGCCAGTGAAGTGTTGCATATATTTGATCCCGTACCGCAATTGCTTAAAAATGTTCGTTTTTCAGGTGGAACGCCGCTTGAAGACACAAATGTAAAGGCTGTTATTGCTGATGCCGAATTGCAGTTGGCTGGTATTGGTCGTTTGGTTATTCGGCCATCGGGTACCGAGCCCGTAATCCGTGTGATGGCAGAGGGGGATGATGCGGCTTTGGTGCATAAATTGGTTGATGATATTTGCGATGCAGTTGCTAATGCTGCGTAATAAAGGATAAAAATGTTAGAGATGCGACCCGACTGCGAGAGTTGTGGCAGAGATTTATACCCCGATAGTTTAGATGCTGTAATCTGTTCATTTGAATGCAGCTTTTGCATTGATTGTGCGGCATTTACAGGCTATATTTGTCTGAATTGCGGTGGAGAATTATGCAAAAGGCCGACACGTTTAGGATCTGCATTATTGGATTACCCCGCGTCACAAAAACGCAAATTTAAATCCTAATGACGATTGCACGTATATTATCAATAGCAGGTTCAGACAGCGGCGGCGGTGCTGGGATTCAGGCCGATGTAAGGGTTATCAGTGCGCTCGGTGGTCATGCGATGACGGCAATTACGGCTATAACGGCGCAAAATAGTCTAGGGGTTAGTGCCGTTAAAATAATAGATTCGGATTTGGTTGTTGCGCAAGTGCAGGCCATATATGATGATTTTGGGGTTGATGCTGTTAAGATTGGTATGTTGGGGAGCGCTGATAATGCCAATGCGGTTGCGAATTTTCTGGAGCAATTTAAAGATATTCCGATAATTTTTGATCCAGTGATGGTGGCGACTAGCGGAGATAAGCTGGCCGATACTCAGACTATTGCTGCTTTTGATAAAATCATGCGCCATTCGACTTTGGTGACGCCAAATATTCCAGAATTTGAAAGATTACAGAGTTTACTCGATACGTTTCCTTGTGACATATTGCTAAAAGGTGGGCATGGTAAAAAGGATATATTGATTGATAGATTATTTTCAAAAAATCCAAAACAATGGCAAGATACACGCATTGATACTGTGCATAGTCATGGAACGGGTTGCACATTATCAGCCGCTATTGCTACTTTTTTGGGGCAAGGGTTAGCAATATATGATGCTATTTCACATGCGCGGCAATTTGTAAGGGCTAGTTTATTATGTGCCCCTGAAATTGGTAGTGGGAGTGGTCCAATGGGTGTGCCTAGAGATTTTAAATGAGGATAGCAGGCGTCGATGAAGCAGGTAGAGGGTCATTGGCAGGTCCAGTTGTCGCTGCGGCTGTTATATTGCCTGAAAATCATAATATCGTTGGATTGGATGATAGTAAGCAATTATCAGCACCAAAGCGTGCGCAATTAGAAGCTGAAATAATAGAAAAATGCAATTATGGCATTGGCTGGGCTGATCCAGAAGTGATTGATAATATCAATATATTACAGGCGACTATGGTATCAATGAAACGTGCCGTTGCGGCTCTACCGCATAAACCAGACCATATTTTGGTGGATGGCAATAGATTGCCAATTTGGGAATATAGTGCTGAGTTTGTGATTGGCGGCGATGCGCTTCATGCTAATATATCAGCAGCATCAATCATTGCTAAAGAATATAGAGACAGGTTAATGGTCGAGGCGGATGCGCAATATCCTGGGTATGGATGGGTATCGAATAAGGGGTATGGGTCAAAACAGCACAGAGAAGCTATTGATGCTTTAGGACCAACTCCGTTGCATCGAAAGAGTTTTGCGCCAATATCTCAGATGATATTTAATATATAAATTACGCAGCTTCGGGTAATCTACCATCTTTGGTGGGGAGTGTTTCAACTTCACGGGGAAAGGCAATTATGATATTATCTTTAGCGTTAATTTTCAGTGGAGATGATGTATAATATATAGGTTTACCAACACGAATTTTAGGCGCTGGCATAGCGTCAGAATTCTCTAATTCAAATATTTCAATTATGCGCAACCAAGACGTGGTAAATGATCCACCGATTACTGATAAGGATAAAATAATTGCGATTACAAAAAGCATAGATATTAGGTATGTCATGTCAAATTCCAAATATTAAACTATCTCTACATGAGCTTAGCTGGGGGCTAATATTCTCGATAATCAATTTATAATTAATGTTTCGAGAATGTTAATCATTAAGTTACATATATTTAATGTTCACTATTTGTTCTTATTTTAAATTAGAGTCAAGTTTTTATTTTGAAAATCATCAAGTCTCTGTTTTATAATCATTTATTATTGCATCTGGGAATATTTCATCGATTAATGCATTAACTGAAATCGAAATTATCAATGATAAGTATGTGGATAAACAAGTGATAGATTGTGCAAAACTGCGTGCATTCGAGATATGTTCAAGCAGCTTTTGATAGCTTTTCGTGGAGAAGCTCTCGTTTTTTGTTCAATACTAAGGGCATATTGAACAAATTATTGCTATTCAACTTATCTGCAGATGTATTGCGTGAATATTGAATGTTACCGACACGGACTTTGGGTTTTTCTTGCTCGATATTTCTGTCGATAATGACATCTAATATTTTATGAGCATTGGTTGATAATGTCGCTAATATAATAAGGCTACACAAAATCATGGCAAACAGAAAAATGAGGGAAATAATGATAGTCAATTTACTCTCCTGTCACATAGTGCCACTCTATCCTATGCTTGAGGGGCTTATTTATAGTGCTGTATTCAGCAATTATTACTGTAGTAATGAATAATTTTATTAAACCAATGTTTTTATTGGTATATTTACAAAATTATACGCCGGTCTCTATTTGTAACGCCATAATAAGGGGTTAATCATGCCTTTATATAGCAAAAAGTCTTGACCTTTTTATGCTCCGCTAGTAACCGCACAAATATTCCACATGGGGTATATATATACCGGTGCCAAATAGGCGGGAAACCGCATGTTAGGTCATCATATCCCAGAGGTATAACCGGAAGGAGAATTATTATGGCGGCGCCTGTCGTTACAATGCAGCAATTGCTAGAAGCCGGATCGCATTTCGGCCACCAAACACATCGTTGGAATCCTCGCATGAAGCCCTATATTTTTGGGGCTCGTAACGGTATTCATATCTTAGATTTATCACAAACTGTTCCATTATTTGCGCGCGCGCTCGAATTTGTAGCCTCTACGGTTGCTGGTGGCGGCAAAGTATTGATGGTGGGTACAAAACGTCAAGCGCAAGAAGCTGTTGCAGAAGCAGCGCGTGCATCAGGGCAGCATTTTGTGAACCACCGTTGGCTTGGCGGCATGCTTACCAATTGGAAAACAATCTCACAATCCATTAAACGCATGAAAGAATTAGAAGAGAAATTATCGGGTGAGACCACAGGTTTTACAAAGAAAGAAATTCTTCAGCTTACCCGTGAGCGTGATAAATTAGAGCTTTCATTGGGCGGTATCCGCGATATGGGCGGCGTTCCTGATGTTATGTTTGTGATTGATGCAAATAAAGAAGAACTGGCAATTAAAGAAGCCAATGTTCTTGGTATTCCTGTGATTGCAATTTTGGACTCAAATGTTGACCCTTCTGGCATCGCTTTTCCTGTGCCTGCTAATGATGATGCGAGCCGTGCTATTCGTCTTTATTGTGACGCAATTGCAGAAGCATCTAGCAAAGGTAATCAAGGCGCCGCACAAGCACGCGGCGAAGATTTGGGTGCAATGAGCGAACCTCCTGTTGAGGCTGCGCTTGCTGAAGCTCCTAAAGCGGAAGAAGCGCCTGCGGCAGAAGCTGACAAAGCTTAATCTCGATAGCTTAGCTATCTTGAAATTAAAAAGCCTAGGGGTTATTTCTACTCCTGCGCTCATTTCGATAAAGCATTAACATAAAGGAATTTTACCATGGCTATTACAGCAGCAGCAGTAAAAGAACTGCGTGAGAAAACTGGCGCTGGAATGATGGATTGTAAAAAAGCGCTTGCTGAAACCAATGGCGATATTGAGGCGGCTGTTGATAATTTGCGGGCACAAGGGTTGGCTGCCGCGCAGAAGAAATCTAGCCGTACTGCAGCAGAGGGTCTTGTTGGTGTTGCTGTGGATGGCACTAAAGGTACGGCCATTGAGATTAATAGCGAAACCGATTTCGTTGCAAAGAATGATATTTTCCAGGGGTTTGTAAGAAAATGCGCAGACATTGCTCTGGGTCTCGGAGCCAATGATATTGATTTAGTGGCCGCTGCTGAATATGAGGGCGGAACAAGCGTTGCAGATACATTGACGAATAATATTGCGACCATTGGTGAAAACCAATCCTTGCGCCGCGTGCAAACATTATCTGTAAACAATGGTGCTGTCGTATCTTATGTCCACAACGCTGCAGCAACAGGACTGGGCGGAATTGGCGTTCTTGTAGCCTTAGAAAGTGATGCCGATGGAGCAACATTATCTGTTCTTGGTAAGCAACTTGCTATGCATATTGCGGCGGCTTTTCCACTGGCATTGGATGCGGATGGCCTTGATCAAGACATGTTAGAGCGTGAAAAGGCGATTGCTACAGAAAAAGCTGCTGAATCTGGCAAACCACCACAGATTGTTGAAAAAATGGTACAAGGTGCAATGAAGAAGTTTGCCAAAGAAAATGCATTGTTATCGCAGCTTTTTGTGATTGATAATAAAACGCCTATCGCAGATGTTGTTGCCAATGCCGCTAAAGAAGCTGGTAAGGACATAAAACTTGTCGACTATGTTCGTTTCCAATTGGGCGAAGGTATTGAGAAAGTAGAAGAAGATTTCGCTGCTGAAGTTGCTGCGGTGGCAGGTAGTTAAAAGTTAAGAAACGACTTTAATGATCGGTTTTACAAGATATATGGCGCGGAGCTTTTATAGTTTTGCGCCATTGTCATATCTGCCATATGGCTTATGGATAGAGTATGAATCTTTTGAGAGGAAAAGATATGAGCGGCATTAAATTTAAGCGAATTTTGCTCAAACTTTCAGGTGAAGCGCTGATGGGGAATGGTCAATTTGGCATTGATCCTGAAACAGTGGCGCGCATGGCAGATGAAGTTAAGGCGGCGAAAGATACAGGGCTTGAAATATGTTTGGTTATAGGTGGCGGTAATATATTTCGCGGTATGGCTGGCGCAGCGAAAGGTATGGATAGGGCGCAGGCCGATTATATGGGGATGCTTGCCACAGTGATGAATGCATTGGCGATGCAAAATGCTCTGGAGCAATTGGGTGTTACTACCCGTGTACAATCCGCAATACAGATGGACACAGTATGCGAGCCAGTCATTAGACGTCGTGCAGAACGTCATTTGGATAAAGGACGCGTTGTTATCTTTGCTGCTGGCGTTGGTAGTCCTTATTTCACGACAGACAGCGGCGCTGCTTTGCGCGCGGCCGAGATGAAATGCGATGCATTGTTCAAAGGGACGAGCGTTGATGGCGTTTATAATGCCGATCCCAAAAATAATCCCAATGCCGTGCGTTACGAAACACTCAGCTTTGACCGTGTGTTAGCTGATAATCTGCGTGTTATGGACGCGAGTGCGGTTGCACTGTGCCGAGATAATGATATTCCAATCGTGGTGTTTTCTATACGGGAACAGGGCAATTTAGCATCTGTACTTGCGGGAACGGGAACATCCACTATTGTAGAAACCGAAGGAAATTAATATGCCGCAATATGACAAATCTGATTTAGAACGCCGCATGCAAGGTGCTGTATCTTCTTACAAGAGCGATTTGGGTGGTTTGCGTACGGGACGTGCTAATGTAACTTTGCTTGATCCTGTAATGGTCGAAGTTTATGGCGCTAATATGCGGTTGAACGAAGTGGCTAATGTCTCTGCACCTGAACCAAGAATGCTCTCTGTGCAGGTATGGGATAAGTCGAATGTGACCCCTGTTGAAAAAGCTATTGGCAGTGCAGGGCTTGGCCTTAACCCTATTACAGATGGGCAGCTTATCCGTTTGCCTATTCCTGATTTGACCGAGGAACGCCGCAAAGAATTAGCCAAACTTGCCAGCAGCTATGCTGAAAAAGCGCGTATCGCTATTCGTAATGTGCGCCGCGATGGCATGGACATGATTAAAGCTGATGAGAATAAAAAAGAAATAGGTGAGGATGAAGCCAAGCGTTTTTCAACTGAAGTGCAAAAATTAACTGACGAGCATATCGCGCAGGTTGATGAGGCATCAGCGGCCAAAGAAAAAGAGATAATGACGCAATAAAGCGTCTTTGCCGATTATGTCCGAGACCAACATCAAAAACACATATGGAGCACGGCATGTTGCCATCATCATGGATGGCAATGGACGCTGGGCTAAAAAGCGCTTTTTGCCACATGCCATAGGCCATAAAAATGGCGTAGAGGCGGTTCGTAAAACAGTGCGTGCTGCTGGGGAATTGGGGTTAGAGGCTCTAACAATTTATGCTTTTTCATCGGAAAATTGGAAACGGCCCAAAACCGAAATCAATGATCTAATGATGCTGCTTCGCAATTATATCCAAAGTGATTTAGATGAATTTATCGCCAATGATGTGCGTTTAAAAGTGATTGGTAATTATCAGGCACTGGCCCCTGATATTGTTGCCTTGATTGAGGATGCTATTGCTAAAACAGCGCATGGTAAGACCATTTTAGCGGTTGCGCTAAATTATGGGTCTCAAGATGAATTGGTGCGGATAACGCGTAAGATTGCGGATATGCAATCATTGGGCGAAATTAGATCAGATGAAATTGATGAAACGCTGTTTGCAAGCATGCTCGATACAGCTGATTTACCGCCGCTTGATCTGCTTATAAGGACTTCGGGTGAGCATCGACTCTCTAATTTTATGCTATGGCAATGCGCTTATGCTGAAATGTGGTTTACGGATATATTATGGCCCGATTTTGGACCAGAGCATCTTGAACAAGCCTTGCAAGATTTTGCAAATAGGGAACGCCGTTTCGGTGGGAGGTGAAGCGATATAATGAGTGATACATCCAAGTCTGAACCTGAGAAAAAAGGCTCTGATCTAAAAATCAGATTAATATCGGCAGCTGCTATGGCGCTAGTTGCTGGCTTCGCGCTCTGGGCAGGAAGCTGGTTGTTTGCAATATTTGTTGTGATAATTGCCTTGGCCATAATTTTTGAGTGGTATGCTTTGGCCGAGAATTTTGGTTATTCAAAAAATATTACTTATGTCTGGTTGGTGCTTGGTGTAATATATATTGGTTTTGCCGCTTTCACATTAATATATTTTCGTCTCAAAGATGTAACCTATATACCGACTTTGATGTTATTATTGGTAGTGATAGCAACCGATGCTGGCGCTTATTTTGCAGGCCGAAGATTTGGTAAAAGAAAATTAGCCCCATCGATTAGTCCAGGAAAGACATGGGAAGGTTTGCTTGGCGGCGTCATCGCCGCTGCTATTCTCTGGTGTTTTTATAATGTCATGAACAATAGCGCTATTTGGTATGAGGCTCTATTATCTGGCATAGCGATGGCTGTTTTGGCGCAATTGGGTGATTTGTATGAAAGTTGGATGAAGCGCAAAGCGGGCAAAAAAGACAGTAGCAATATATTGCCAGGCCATGGCGGATTATTTGATCGTGCGGATGGTATATTGGCCGTGTTCTTCGTCATGGGTCTTATCCATATCCCAATGTTTTTGGATGGTTTTTAATGGATGTTGAGCAGATTAATGGTGATGCTTCTAAAGCCATAAAATCTATCTCTATATTTGGAGCTACGGGATCGGTTGGGACTTCCACATTAGATTTAATTCGTCTTGCACCCGATCAATATAATGTCATGGTGCTAACCGCCAATAGAGATGCTGAAAAATTAGCGCAATTAGCAATAGAATTTTCAGCAGATTTAGCGGTTATTGCAGATGAAACATATTTGCCTGTACTAGATAAAGCACTAACTGGGAGCGCTATTAGCACTGCCGGCGGTGCAAAGGCGTTGGTGAAGGCGGCGCAAATTGATAGCGATTGGACGATGGCAGCCATTGTCGGGTGCGCAGGGCTTGAGCCTATTTTAACCGCAATTGAGCGCGGTAAAATAGTTGCGCTCGCGAATAAAGAATCTCTGGTTTCTGCTGGTGATTTGATGATGGCGGCTGTTCAGAAATCTGGGGCTACTTTATTACCTGTTGATAGCGAGCATAATGCCTTATTCCAATGTTTAACGGGTGGATCATTGGATCAAGTGCAGCGCCTAACACTTACGGCGAGCGGCGGGCCTTTTCGCATGCTGAGCCTAGCAGAGATGCAAAATGTCACGCCTGCTCAGGCAGTAGCGCATCCCAATTGGTCCATGGGTGCTAAAATTAGCGTGGATAGCGCAACCATGATGAATAAAGGGTTGGAATATATAGAGGCACATCATTTATTTCCCGTTGGTCTGGATAAAATCGAAATATTGGTACATCCGCAATCGGTGATACACTCTATGGTCGAATATATTGATAGATCGACAATCGCGCAGCTTGGCGCACCTGATATGTGCATCCCTATTGCCAGCGCGTTGGCATGGCCCAAACGCATGGTAACGCAATGTGCGCCGCTTAATTTGGTGGATATTGCACGATTAGATTTTGAAGCGCCAGACTATGATCGTTTTCCATCTTTGCGCCTTGCACATGATGCCATGGCATATGGCGGGGCTTGTCCTGCGATATTAAATGCGGTTAATGAGGTTGCAGTTGGTGCTTTTTTAGAGGAAAGACTGAGATTTACACAAATAGCGCAGCTTTGTGAAACAATATTAAGCGAATATGATCCAGCATCTCCGCATGGATTGGATGATTTATTGGCGATTGATTCCAAAGCCAGAGCCTTGGCAGTTGAGAGAATAGGATAAGATATGCCATTAGCAGCCCCGCATCCGATAATTTATATTATCGCTTTCATCATCATGATTGGTATTTTGGTCATCATTCATGAATTGGGCCATTATTGGGTAGGACGTTGGTGCGGCGTTAAGGCAGAGCGATTTTCGATCGGCTTTGGTCCGCAAATTTATGGACGGGTCGACAAGCGCGGTACATTGTGGCGCGTCGCAGCCCTTCCTTTGGGCGGTTATGTGCAATTTAAAGGTGATATGAGCGCTGCTGGCGGTGAAGACCCTGAGTGGCTAAAACTACCAGAAAAAGAGCGTAATGAAACATTTCAATCTAAAAAATTATGGCAACGCGCGGCAATTGTATTTGCTGGACCCGCTATAAATTTTCTGTTCGCTATTCTTATCATTGCTGGTTTTTATGCATTTTATGGCAATCTGGTGCAGCCCGCTGTTGTTGATAAAGTTTTTCCATCGCAAACGGCGCAAGCCATGGGTATGAAATCTGGCGATATCATTAAGAAGTTTAATGGCGCAGAAGTTTCTAATTTTCCTGATTTGGTACGTGAAATATCATTACTGCCCAATGAAGATGTTACGCTTCAAGTTGAAAGAGGCGATCAGACCATTGCCATGTCAGGCCGTTTAGGAGAGAGAGTTTTTAAAGATCAATATGGCAATGAATCGCGCTTGGGTTCGCTTGGTATAGAGGCGAAGCTTGATTCTACGCTTACGCCTGTTCCACTGTGGAAAGCGCCTATATTGGCGACGATTGAAACGGGTAATATCATCCGTTTAACTTTCAAATCATTAGGACAAATAATTACGGGGAAACGGTCTGTAAAAGAATTGGGTGGCCCATTGAAAATTGCAAAAATTTCAGGTGAACAATTTGCTCTTGGCCTTTTGGCTTATATTTCATTGGTTGCATTCATTTCGATTAATTTAGGGTTCATCAACTTGTTGCCAATTCCTATGCTTGATGGTGGACATTTGCTAATGTACGCAATTGAAGCAATTAGAGGTAAAGCAGTAGGTCCTGTATTTCAAGAATGGTTTTTTAAGGTTGGGTTCATAACCGTTGTGGGATTTATGATTATGGTAACATTTAATGATTTGTCATCATTTGGCCTTTTTTGATTGATTTAAGGATAGCATGAATCGATTTTATAAGTTCATATATAATGATTGCTTGATTGCGATCGGTTGTTAGGGCAGGGAGTGGCCAGATATTTGTTATGTAGTGGTTGATTGAGAATAATATTTTGGTGCGCTTGATGTGCTATTAAGCATGAAGATACTCATTCCAGTATTATATTTTGCAAATGATATGCGCAGATACAGATTTGATGAAAGATTTGTTTATGAAGAATAATTTGGCCAAGAATATGTTGATGGCTTCTACTGCTTTGCAACCTAAGCGGTGTGTTTCTATCAAATCATCGGCGGCTACTATTTTAGCGGGTATGGCGATGGTTTATGTAACGCCAACATATGCCCAAGACTCTGTTCCTGTTACGGAGCAAAGGGAACAAAATTTAATAAGGTCAATCACAGTAGTTGGTATCCAAAGACTAGAATCCACTACGGTTAAAACCTATATTAAGTTGCGTGAGGGGCAGCAATGGTCTCAAGAGTCTGCTGATACGGCATTAAAAGATTTATATGCTACTGAACTATTTGCAGAGGCCAGTATACGCAATAACAATGGTGCAGTTGTGGTTGAGGTTCGAGAAAACCCAATCATCAACCGTATTATTGTAGAGGGGAATAAGCGGGTAGATAATGATGATCTTCAACCAGAAATTCGCTTGGCACCTAGGCAAATTTATTCGCGTTCAAAAGTACGTGCAGATGTTGCGCGGATAACAGAGCTGTATAAACGCCAGGGGCGTTTCGCAGCAACTGTTGAGCCTAAATTGGTGCAATTAGAGCAAAATCGCGTTGATGTTGTCTTCGAGATTGTAGAAGGCCCTAAATCCAAAGTGCGTCAAATAAATGTTATCGGCAATAAAGTATTTTCTGATAATGATATACGCGGCGAATTAATCACTAAGCAGGCAAGGTTTAAACGCTTTTTAAGTTCCAATACAACATATGACCCAGATCGCCTAGCATTTGATCAGGCCCAGTTACGGCGTTTTTATTTACAAGAGGGCTTTGCAGATTTTCGTATTGTCTCAGCGGTTGCAGAACTTACTCCTGATAAGCAAGATTTTATCATAACCTTCGTACTTGAAGAAGGTGAGCGATATAAATTTGGCGAAGTTAAAGTTGATAGTAAAATTCGCGATTTTAGCTCTGAATTGCTGCAAAATAGTCTGAGGACCAGAGCAGGAGATTGGTATAATGCCCAAACTGTTGAGGATACAGTAGAGAGCTTAACAGAAGGCGCCGGCTTATTTGGTTATGCTTTTGCCGAGGTAAACCCAAGGTTTATGCCTGATCGTGAAACAAAAACGATGAATATTACCTTTGAGGTTGCTGAAACGCAGCGTGTATATGTTGAGAGAATTGATATTAATGGTAATACTCTGACGCAAGATAAAGTTGTCCGTCGCGAATTTCGACTTAATGAAGGCGATGCTTTCAACAGCTTCAATTTAACGCGGTCCACTAATCGTATCCGTTCGCTTGGTTTTTTCCAAGAGAGTTTTACAATAGAACAGGAGCAAGGTGGCGATGCTGATCGTATTATTTTGACGGCCAATGTAGAGGAAAACCCCACTGGTGAGCTTTCTCTATCCGCAGGATTCTCAAGCGTTGAAAATTTTATTTTCAGCGGTTCAGTTCGGCAACGTAATTTCCGTGGTAAGGGCCAACAATTAAGAGCTAGCGTCCAGGTTTCGCAATTTAGAAACTCTATTGATGCTGGATTTTCAGAACCATTTTTATTCGATCGTTCTATTTCTCTTAATGCAGATGTTTTTCGCCGTGATTTAAATAATTTCAATTTTTTCAACAATGAACGGAGCACTACATTTGAACAAATAACTACTGGCTTTCAGATATCAACAGGCGTTCCTGTCAATGAATTTTTATCATTTCAATTGCGCTATGCTCTAAGCGTTGATGACGTTACATTAGATGAAGATCTGTTCTTTTCTGATATTGATGGCGATGGTGATATAGAATGTGACCCTTTACTCGCTGGTGTTTTCTTGTGCGATAACCTTGGTCAGAGGACAACCTCATCTCTTGGTTATTCATTAGCCTATGATACGCGTAATAATCGGGCAAGGCCAACGCGTGGCCATAGCGTTATTATAAGCCAAGATGTCGCAGGTTTAGGGGGAAGTGTTGCTTTTGTGAGATCCCGCATTCAAGCTGATAAGTATTGGCGTTTGGGTCGCAGTAATTTCATTTTTTCTTTAAGAGCGGAGGGCGGTTATATTAGGGCATTAGAAGATCGTTCTGCAGTAGGCCCAGGCACGGACGATATTCGTTTGACGGATCGTTTTTTCCTTGGGGAAGGTATGATTAGGGGTTTTGATATTCGTGGTGTAGGTCCGCGCGTTTTAAGGGTTGGTTTAGAAGCTGGCGTTGACGATAATGGTAATCCAACCAATACCCCTATTATTGATACTGGTAGCAATAATAATAACAGAATTGATAATGCTATTGGCGGCCGCACTTTCTATCTAGCAAGAGCTGAATTAGAAATTCCATTGGGCGCTGGTGCATCTGGTCTTGGTCTTCGGCCTTCAATCTTTGCCGATGCTGGGGCTGTCTTTGGTGTCACGCAGCCTATATTACAAAGTTCGCAAGTAAATGATTTGGCAACAGGGCAGCCTCTATTTAGGATTCAAGATGTTAATGGTGATATTATAACATCGACAAATAATTTTAACGCTGACGGGACTATGGGGGTGCCGCAATTGAATTTCACTGAAATATTTTTGGGTGATTCAGCGCGGCCTCGTGTTTCAGTTGGTATTGGCGTAAATTGGAATTCTCCATTTGGGCCGTTTCGTATTGATATAGCGCGTATTCTTACTAGCGTAGAAGGCGACGATATTAAATCATTCTCATTCAATGTAGGGACACAATTCTAATGAATAAATTTATCAAACCTCTCATCATAGCTTCGGCTATATTTGCTTCATCAAATGCAATAATCACCAAAGCCTATGCTCAAATATCAAATATTGGTGTGGTTAGCCCAGAGCTATCTATAGCCAATACAAAAGCGCTTAGTACTGCCTATCAACAAATTGAAGTTCAATATAAAGTACAATTGGACGAGATTGCTGGACGTGAAACTAATATTCAAAACTTCAGAAAACAACTTGATACAAATAATGACAATCAAGTCTCTCAGGCTGAACAAGATGCAAATGCAGCAGTAGTTGCACAGATAAGAGCAGAAAGCAGTGCTATCGATCAACTTTCTGTTCCAATTGCCTTGGCACAAATGTTTGCTATGCAACAGATTTCTGCTCAATATCCTACCGCACAGCAGCAAGTTGTGACGGAAAAACAGATTAATGTGATCTTGGCCCCTCAATCAATATTATATTCATCACCGTCAATAGATGTGGACAAAGAGATCCAAAATTTAAGCCAAGATGTTATAGCAAAGCTAGATGCGTTGGTGCCTTTTGTGAATATTAATGTCCCGCAGGGGTGGCAGCCAGACCGTAACACACAAGCGGTATATCAACAAATTCAGCAGCTACGCTTAGCGGCGGCAAGGCGTCAAGCTGCTGCACAGCAGCAAGCGGCGGCTTCTGCTCCTGCGCAACAGCCTGCGCAACAACCTACGGGACGCTAATCTTTAATGGCTGAGTATGACAATTATGACATACAGCGCGTGATGTCGGTGCTGCCGCATCGATATCCGTTGCTTTTGGTGGACCGCGTTCAAGAATTGGTGATTAATGAGCGTATTCATGCTATTAAAGCAGTGACCATTAATGAGGATTTCTTTCAAGGTCATTTTCCAGGCAGGCCAATAATGCCGGGTGTGCTGATAATTGAAGCTTTAGCGCAATCGGCAGCAATAATGGCGATTGAAAGTTTAGGATTGGCCGACTCGAACAAATTGGTTTACTTTATGGCTGTTGAGGGTGCCAAATTTCGCACGCCCGTTGAGCCTGGCTGTTTGTTAGATTTGCACGTTGAATTTGTTCAAAAAAGATCAAAAGTATGTAAATTTTCTGGAAAAGCTATGCTTGGCGATGCCATAGCGGCTGAAGTGAAATTCACAGCTATGATTGCAGATCCACCGCAATAATTAAATATTATTCTATCAGAGCTTGCAACCGTATCCATTCACGGCTAATGGCCTTCTTACTTTATGCTATGGACTGGTTGGAACCAGCCAATATTGGAGCAGATATAATGAAAAAAGATATTCACCCAGATTATCACATGATTAAGGTGCAAATGACGGATGGCACAGTTTTTGAAACACGTTCGACATGGGGCAGTGAAGGCGATACGCTTCAACTTGATATTGACCCTACATCGCATCCTGCATGGACAGGGAGCAATTCCCGTTTGATGGATAGTGGTGGTCAAGTAGCGCGCTTTAACAAACGCTTTGGTGGCCTAAGCCTTAAAAAATAACCGATTATATTAATCCAACAATAGGCTGGGAATATAGTTTCGCCACATATTTAATTTATTCTCATAAACCCTGCGAGCTTCGTGGGGTTTTTGTATTATGAAGCGTAGGCTATCCCCACTTTTGATCTGCCCCATGATATGGCGATCAGCGCGAATGACATGACCAATGATGGGATAACCTCCAGTAGTTTGGGCATCTACGCCCAATAAAAAGGGATTACCGTTAGGCGGATATTGAATGGTTCCAGCGAATACCGCGCGGCTTAATCCATCATAATGTTCGTCTGTAGACATATCTAATTTTTTCACAGACTTGTTTGTCAATTCATAACCTATGCGACTGCTTTGTCTGCCAATATGCCAAATATGGCGTGATAAATATCTTTCTAATTCACCATTTTCAGCGCAAATACGCAAGATATGTTGATTGCTATAAGTCAGTCGGTAACATTTAGGTATGCTGTCCATATTCTCTCTTTGCTGTATTTGCTTATATTTTAAGCAATCCCCGTGCCTTAACGCTCTTCCGCTATAGCCTCCAATCTTTGCTGGAAGATATGTAGAGTTCCCAGCCCAGTGATGATCGGCTTCAAACCCTCCTTGCACAGATAGGTAAATATGCGCACCTTCACGCAGCGGTTTTATGAATAGTATATCCTCTCTAAGTATAGAAATACTGTTATAATGATCGCAATCTATTTCAGCCCCATTTCTATTTATTGTTATAGTTTCAATGGGGCCAGCCAGACCTATGACAATATCTGAATGGGCCTTTATTATGCCGCCTAATATTGAATATTCTATCGATACCGCATCATAAGCATTGCCTACCAATTTATTGGCTATAGCCATAGAGATTGGGTCGGCAGGGCCAGAGAGAGGCATTCCTAAATGGCGTTTCCCGCGATAGGGTTTTCCCTGTAATGTTGCCAATAACCCAATGTCGATAATTTCTATCATAAAAGCTCGAATAAGATGTTGTCACCGCCTTGAATGAGGTTAGGCGGGTTTTGGTCATGGTTAAATATGGGAGTATTAATAGATCCAATTATTGGCCAACCGCCTGGACCATCATGGGCATATATACAAGCCGTTTTTCCCAGAAAACCTACGCTGCCATTTGATACCATTGCACGCGGTTTGTCGAGACGCGATATTGATGGTGCTTGGCTATCATGCGATAAATATGCAAATCCAGGCTGAAAACCCATCATATCAACTTTGAAGTATTGATGGGTAAACCAATGTTGAAACTCAGTCTGTTTCATGTTCATATGATTGCAAACTAATGCCATGTCTAATGCTGTATTAAAGTCTATGGAAAAATGATGCTGTCTTATTTTATTTGTTTTTAGAACAGGCTGGGTGATTTGTGCGGAAATGATTGCTATGATTTCTTTTTCACTAAAGGCCAAGGGATCAAATTTTACACATAATTCGTTGATACCTATGATGATTTCTTCAAAAATATGTACGGATCGTAAATTTTGAAAGAGCGTGTGACGTATCCCATCATCGATAATTGTGATGCGGGCATGGTCTTCGTAAAAGCGAATGTCATCCATGACATGCTTTAATCATTATGTTATTTTTGAGCAGCATTTTCCGTAATTTCTTACTATTTTCTAATGCTCCATCGCTATCGCTGTGCATGCATAAGCTCTTGGCTTTGATATAAATTTCTTTGCCTTCCGCAATAATGGATTTGCCGCGTGCTATGGACAGCGCTTGTTGGAATTGAAGTTCATAGTCGGTGATGACAGCATCCTTGATTGAACGGTTTTGCAAGCGTGCTTGCGCGGTATAGGCGCGATCTATAAAGGCTTCTTCTATAAAATCTAAACCAGAGTCTATTGCGACTTTTTCTAATGCAGATTGCGCCATACCCATTATGGCAAGCGATGGATTAATATTTTTCACAATTGAAACCAGTATATGGGATAGGTCATCATTGTCCATTGCGTCGTTATAGAGTGCGCCGTGCGGTTTGACATAAGATATATGCGCAGTTTCCTCCTTCGCTATGTGCATGATGGTGGTTATTTGATTGCTTAGACTATGCGATAATTCCTCAGCCTTTATATCCATGGATTTACGGCCAAAATTTTTCTTGTCAGGATAGGAAGGATGCGCGCCAATACGAACCTTATTCTCTTTGGCATATTTTATCATCAAGCGCATCGATTTTTCATCACCTGCATGACCGCCACAGGCTATATTGGCGCTGCTCACCACTGATAATATTGCTATATCGCGATCTTTGGCATCGGGCATCTCGCCAAGGTCAACATTTAGGTCGATATTGCGGATTATGGTCATGGCATTATCTCAAAGGCGCGCAATATGGTACGCAATCCTAATGCAACAGAGACAAGCAAAATAGCAAATGCTGCCATATTTTGGATTTTACTATTTACATAGTCTCCCATGATATTTTTGTTCATGGATAATTTTACCAAAAAGACTGCTACAAAAGGCAATAATAATCCGTTGGCGACTTGCGCAAAAAATATAAGCTGCAGCGTATCGATATTAAAACTATTTACCGATGCACCGATCAAAACAATAGCAATAGCAATATATTTGAATCGTCTCTCTTGTAGTTTTTTATTTTCACTTTGCCAAACTTCGATAACGATATAGGCCGTAGCAAGCGGTGCAGTGAGAGCCGAAGTAAGGCCTGCTGCCAGCAAACCAATGGCGAGCGCTTTGGCTGCAAAATTACCAAATAAAGGTTCAACTTGGATTGCCATCTCACTAAGATTGCTTATGCTTATATTATGAGTGAAAAATATATTGGCAGCACTGGCCAATATCGCAATCGATACTAAGCCTCCGATACCAATGGAGATGGCGCTCTCTGTTTTAGCACTGTCTAATTGATCGATATGCTGCCATTTTTTGTGAACATTGGATGCGTGTAAGAATAAATTATAGGGAACGATAGTTGTGCCTATTAATGCTATTGCTGTGAAAATCGTATCATTGGGGATGGATGGAACTAATCCGCTTAATAAGCTAGGAATATTGGGCTTGGTCATAAAAAATATGATTAGGAATGAGATGCTCATGATCACAACCAACACTATCAAAAACTCTGTAATGCGCTCAACATTTCCGATCAGTAATAATAGTATCAAAAATAATGCGACCAGATTAGATGCTGATACTATTGAGTGCATGGTATTTATGAATGCAGAGGGAAGTAATTCCTCTAAACCCAGAGCTGCGCCGCCAATATTACCTGCTTCATAGGCTGCATTGCCGATTAATAATGCAGAAAATAATAATAATATAACTATTATTCTAGCGGCTTTGCTTTTGAATGAAGATAATATTGCTCGGCCTAATGTTTGGCCAGATACGATCGTAATACGCGTTACAAATGATTGTAAAATAATGGTTGCTAATGTTGCGAATACCAATGCCCACAAAAGCGTATAGCCAAAACTAGCCCCAGCAATAGAAGCAGTTGCAACAGTGCCAGGCCCGATAAAGGCAGCACTCACCAACATACCAGGCCCAGGGCGATAAGATGTGATTTTTCTCAAATTCATTTTACTAGAGTAGCATGGTGAATTTCTAATGAAAGTAGCATTTTTGTAAAGCTGATTCAAATCGCTTGACCTAGGCTATATTGTGCTATTAAGAGGCCGATCTTAGCAATCACGATGGCGATCGTAGCTCAGTTGGTTAGAGCGCCGGTTTGTGGTACCGGAGGTCGGGGGTTCGAGACCCCTCGATCGCCCCATTATGAATTGCTTATCATCTCTCAAAATAACATATATTTGATATAATTGCTGACAAATGTATATTGTAATATTATTACGCGCTTGTGTAATTTTGATTCTTCGTGAAATATTATCCTTTAGGAGAGCCTAATGTCCACAATGTGGGAAATATCAGATTTTGACGCACATGAATCTGTGCATTATTTTGATGATTCTAAAACTGGGCTAAAGGCAATTATTGCATTGCATTCTACACATCTTGGCCCAGCAGCCGGCGGAACGCGATTTTGGCATTATGTTGATAATCATGCTGCGGTAAAAGATGCGCTGAGACTATCGCGCGGCATGAGCTATAAAAATGCACTTGCAGGACTTCCTCTTGGTGGAGGTAAGGCCGTCATATTGGCGGATAGCGCATGTAATAAAACGCCTGAAATGCTGGCTCAATTTGGCCGTTCAATCGAAATGCTAGGCGGGCAATATTATACTGCAGAAGATGTCGGGATGAGCGATCAAGATATGGTAGCCTTATCAAAAGAAACCAAATATGTCGCGGGATTGCCCGTCACAAATGGTAAGGTTGGTGGTGACCCTGGGCCTTATACAGCGAGAGGTGTCTATTTGGGCGTTAAGGCCGCTGCTCAATATCGCCTGGGTTGTGATACTATGGACGGTGTTCATGTTGCGATACAAGGTGTCGGAAGTGTTGGCGGTGGTTTAGCGAGATTATTAGCTGCTGATGGTGCAAAATTGACCATTGCAGATGTGAATCAACATAGGCTGGGCGAAGTTGCAGAGCAATTGGGCGCGCAAATTTGTGGGCTTGACGATATTATGAGCGTTAAGGCGGATATATTTAGCCCTAATGCGCTTGGCGGTATATTAAATACCGATACTATTGCTGATTTACAGGTTTCTGCTGTTGCAGGTGGTGCGAATAATCAATTTGCGAGCGCAGCGGATGCGCAAAGCTTATTTGATCGCGATATATTATATGCTCCCGACTATGTTATTAATTCTGGTGGTATCATTAATGTTGGTATGGAAATATTGGGCGATAAAACTGTTGATGAGGTCTATAAAAAGATTGATAATATACCAATAAGATTATCAGAAATATGGGATGAAAGTCAGGCCGAAAAAATGCCTTCTGCACAGATTGCTGATAATATGGCGCGGCGGTTGATTGGGCGATAAATCACTTTGAAGAAGAACCATGATAGAGGGTGATTTTGTATAGGGTTAGATGTAAAACTATGCATTATATTTATAGAAATCATCCATTGGATTAGTAGAATTGGGGTGCTATGCATCGGCAAGAAAGATATATATGATTCACCGTTTTGCAAATCCAACACGCTTTTTAGCGATTGCTAAACCACTCACTCCATTATTATTTTATTCGGGCTTGATAATGGTTTTAGGTGCTTGTGGATGGGGGATATTATATTCCCCAGACGAGAGGCTATTGGGCAACACCGTTAAATTTATATACATCCATGTTCCTTTTGCATGGCTTGCGATTGGCGGTTGGACTGGTATTGCTATCTCTAGCATAGCCCAACTGGTATGGCGTCATCCCTTGGCCAGCATTGCTGCGCGTGCGATTGCGCCTATTGGGGCGATTTTTGCCGCCTTATGCATTATCACGGGTTCTTTATGGGCCAAGCCTACTTGGGGGACATGGTGGGTTTGGGATGGCCGCTTGACTTCGGTCTTGGTGCTGTTTTTTCTCTATCTTGGCTATATTGCTCTGGCAAATGCAAGCAGTGATAAAGGACAAGTTAGCCGTGTTACTGCTGTGTATGGCGTAATTGGTGCGGTTAATATCCCAATCATTAATCGTTCTGTTATCTGGTGGGAAAGCTTACACCAAAAAGCCAGTATCACATTATCGGGTTCTAGCATTGATTCCACTTATCTCTTGCCACTATTTATATCTGTTATTGGTTTCACATTAATTTTCTCAGCCACTGTCATTATGCGTATGCGCTCAGCACTTGCGAATATTAAAATTGAAGCACGGATGAGACGGATGGCCGAAGATACGCAAGATATAGGAGCATGATATGACTGTGGAGAATCTTTTAATTGCTAGCTACATCATATCGACAATTTTGGTGGGTGGTATAGCATTAAACAGTTTTAATGCCATGCGTAGGTCAGAGGCGCTTCTGAATGATTTGAGAAATAACAATGATTAATACTCAAAATAATGCGCCATATCTCTATCAAAGAGGCTTATATGAAACCTAAGCATCAAAGATTATTGTTGGCTGTGATTGCCGTAATTGGATTATTGGTGGCAAGTTTAATCGCGATCAATGCTCTCAGTGATGAAGCCTCTTATTTTTATACACCTGCGACATTGAACGACCAAGAGGTAGAGATAGGCAAAGCCATTCGCTTGGGCGGAATGGTGAAGCAAGGTTCTATTCAATCGGCCAAAGATGGTGTGACGATTAATTTTATAGTACAAGATAAAGATCAGGAGCAATTGGTACGCTACACGGGTGTTACGCCCAATCTATTCGTTGAAGGAAGCGGTGTTGTGGCGGATGGCAGGCTTGATAAAGATGGTATCTTTATTGCGGATAATTTGCTAGCTAAGCATGATGAAAATTATGTTCCCCGCGAATTGCAAGATATAGATATGGGTAATAGCCAAGCCTTAGAAAAGTCAGTCATTCAATGACGGCTGAGGCAGGGTTGATAGCGCTATGGCTTGCGGCTGCTCTGGCATTATTGCAATTCACTGTGTCTTGTTTCTACATGAGAACCGAAGATGAGAATTTGCTCAAAATCATAAACCCGATTGCGATAGTGCAGGGGCTTTTATGTCTATTATCTTTCGCAATGTTGACCTTATTGTTTTTGGATACAGATTTATCGGTGCTGTTGGTTGCGCAAAATAGCCATATCGACAAACCTTGGATATTCAAATTAGCGGGAACGTGGGGCAATCATGAGGGTTCGATGCTGTTGTGGGTTAGCATTTTGGCTTTATCAGGCGCTGCTATTGCTTTGTTTGAGAAGCGTCTGGATCAAAAAACATTTACAGCAACATTGATGGTGCAGGCATTTGTGTCCTTTGGGTTTTATGCTTTCTTACTCTTTTCTTCCAATCCGTTTGAACGCTTGAACCCTGCACCTAGAGAGGGTTCTGGGTTGAATCCATTGCTCCAAGATATTGGTTTGGCCTTTCATCCGCCAACGCTTTATTTTGGCTATGTTGGTCTCTCAATAGCTTTCTCAGTGGCAGTCGGCGGACTTATTAGCGGTACAATTAATTCTGCTCTTGCACGTGCCATGCGGCCATGGGCATTGCTTGCATGGATTTTTCTAACATTGGGAATCGCGGCTGGCAGCTATTGGGCCTATTATGAACTTGGTTGGGGCGGTTGGTGGTTCTGGGACCCTGTTGAAAATGCGTCTCTCATGCCATGGATCGCGGCGACCGCCTTGCTGCATTCGATAGCCGTTATGGCGACGCGCGATGCTTTGCGGTCCTGGACAATCATATTGGCCTTGGTTGGTTTTGCAATGTCGATGGCGGGTACATTTTTGGTGCGGTCGGGTATTTTAACGAGCGTCCATGCATTTGCAGTCGATCCAGAACGCGGTGCATTTATATTGGCGCTAATGGTGATCAACGTCGCTGGTGCGTTACTGCTTTATGCGCTGCGTATTAATCAGGTGCGTCAGGGCAAGGTTTTCAATTTACTAAGCCGTGAAGGTGCTATTGTCGGCAATAATATATTATTGGTTTCAATCTTGGCGATTGTATTTGTAGGCACATTATTCCCATTATTCGCTGAAGCATTTGCCGATCAAAAAATATCTGTGGGGCCGCCTTATTTTAACAAAGCGACGATACCCTTCATATTTTTGCTAATGATATTATTGTGGGCAGGACCATTATTGCGATGGCGTCAAGATAATGCAGAACGTATTGGCAAGAAAGTGATAACATCCTCTATTACTGCTATAGTGTTCATCATTATAATGGCTGTTGTGTTGCCAGATACGCCTATATTTTCAATGCTGGCCATTGCGCTATCAATAGGCCTAGCGATTGCGAGCTTTATGCCGCTTATGGGCCGTAAATTAAGACGAACACCATTGCCAATATATGGGATGGTGATAGCCCATTTTGGTATAGCGATATGTGCATTTGGTATGGCGGCAGAAAGCGGCTTTAGTAAGCAATTGCTAAAATCTGTGGACATTGGCGATAGCGAAGTGATTGCAGATTTTAATGTAAAATTAAAAAATGTTGTTCCCACTATTGGAGACAATTGGGTGGCAACGCAGGCCATCATAGAGGTTAGTGATAAGGATGACCGTGCTGACGAAGTAGAAATGTTACAGCCTGAGCAAAGATTATTCTTTAACCCAAACCAAGAAACCAGTGAAGCGGCCCTAATGACGCGCTGGAATGGTCAATTATATGCGGTCTTGGGCAAGCAGAATGCGGACGGAAAATGGCAATTGCGCATCTGGTGGAAACCCTTTGTGACTTGGATATGGTATGGTGCTGTCATTATAGCCTTGGGCGGTTTAATAGCATTGATAGGTCGCACCAATAGACGCAGAAAAAAACATGAAGAAGCCAATCCTTGGGCTTAATTATGGATCGAGATATTATATGTCGTTAAAATTATGGGTGCCTTTAATATTATTTAGCTTTTTGGCTGGGTTTTTATTTTATCAACTTAACCAACCCAAAGATGATTTTGTGCGCTCGCAGCTTGTTGGAGAGGCTCTGCCAGAATTTGCGCTTGAACCTGCAACCGATGGAATAGAAGGGCTTGCCAGTACAGATTTCGCAGATGGCAGAGTAAGGCTGCTAAATATATTTGGCAGTTGGTGCATACCATGTATAGCAGAAGCACCCCAGCTAGAGGCATTAAAAGATGCTGGTGTCGAAATCCATGCGATTGCATTGCGTGATACACCAGATAATGTCGCCAGATTTCTGAGAGATTATGGGAACCCATTTGTTAAAATAGGAAGCGACCCTGATTTGCAAATACAATTATTATTGGGCTCTTCTGGTGTGCCAGAGACTTATTTAGTTGATGGTAAAGGCATTATCCAAAAGCAATATATTGGCGATATTAGAGAAGATAATGTCGCGACTATATTAGCGGATATAAGGTCTATTCAATGATCCGTATCATTATCATAATAATGGCTTTGCTAATGGCGAATGCATCTTTTGCTCAAAACATGCGTGGAAAAATAGAGGCTGAAGATAATCGAACAGGCTTATTTTATGCGCATGAGCAATTGGCCAATGCCAGCGAGGAACAAGCCGCTTTCGATCTCATGCTGGAATTGCGCTGTATACAATGCCAGAGTCAATCTATTGCAGATAGCGATGCCCCAATAGCGCAAGCGATGCGCCATCAAGTGCGCTTGCAAATAGAACAAGGCAAAAAGCAAGATGAGATTAAGGATTGGATGATAGCGCGCTATGGCGATTATGTGAGTTTTGATCCATCTCTATCGGGCGTTTCCATAGCATTGTGGATAGCACCAATGCTCATTTTTCTAATAGCATTATATCTTATTATTCCGCTATTCCGAAAGCAACAAAATAAACAAAACGACCAGGAGGTAAAATAATGGGGTGGTTTATAGCAATTACACTTACTGTTTTGACATGCCTTTTACTTATTATTTTTGCTCGTTTGCCGCGCCAAATGTGGAGTTTGCCCTGTGCCGCTGGTGCGCTTGCGCTTGCAGGCTATGCGCATCAAGGAAGTCCTGATCAACCTGCGTCCTATGCTCAAAGAATCACTGAATCTGTGGACGTTGCTCAAGAGTTAATTTCTATTCGGCAAGAAATGGATTTTGACTTTGGTGCGGCCAAACGTTATTTAATATTATCAGACTCTTCCGCAAAAAATGGAGATTATAAATTTGCCGCCGCTATATTACAAAATGGTTTAACAAAATATCCAAATGATGCCGAATTATGGGGCGCGCTTGGATTGCAACTTTTACTGGCGAGCGAAGGGAAATTAACTGAACCAGCCCAATTGGCATTTGCCAAATCCCGTAAGTCATGGCCGAAGGGGCCTGTTCCAGATTATTATGAGGGTCTTGCATCGCTGTTTGAAGGCAAGGTAGATGAAGCCGAAGCTTTGTGGAAAAATATGCTGAAAAATGGTTCTAAAAATGCCAAATGGCGTAAAAGGGTAGAGCGGCAATTAGAGCAATTAGAGAAGTTAAAACAGTCATAAGAATAGCCTATAAGCTTACAAACATTATCTATTGATTATGGTATATTTTGCCTTTAAGAACAAAGTAAGAACTTTTGGCGAATTGAATCATATATGAATGCTGAATCGCAACATCAAAAACCTTTGCTATTATTATTATTCTCTGAATTTTCAATAGATGATGTAAACCGCCTATTATCAACCCACATGGATATAATTTTACGTTCCAAATTAAAAAACACTGGGGCAAAATCAAAAAATATTAAGGAAGATCAGAGGCCAGATTATTCTGATATAAGCTGGAATATCCAATATGAGGGGTTGGAGCTGGAAATACAGTGGTTCCAGGGGTATTTGAATATAAATTCTTATAAACAATTATTTTGCAATATTGATGAAGCATCTTTTCAATCGGGTATCGCCATATCTTTTGGTTCTCATATTAAAGACGGTTATAAAAATGCAGCCATTATATCGAGTTTATTCAGATATATTAGATTGCTCATTATGAATAGTAATAGCATAGCTATTGTGTGGAATATTAATAATATTATATCAGACTCTCAATATTTTGTAGATGTTGTCAATCATTATGAAAAGGGCGGTGCCTTTCCAATTTTATCGACTGTTGATTTTATATATGATGAAGAAGGGATATTAAAATCTAAAGGATTATCCTATTTTGCTAATCAGGAAATTCACTATGAATGCCGCCAATTGCATGAAGTAGATGCAATGAAACGTATGATGCGTATTGCGCATGATGTAGCCGTTAATGGTGCTTATTCAAACAGTATGGAATTGGATGGTATCGAGGGTGATGAGCGGATTTATATTACAATTGATAAAGATAGTAGAATAGCAAGGGTACGCAGTGTTTTTAAATTGGCTGTCCCTGATAGTTTAAAATAGATTGTTATTTTGATTGTAGATTATAATATCATATCATGCAGCGTAATTTACCTCCCCTTCATTATTCCGCATTGGCGGTAATATTGCATTGGTTATTGGCTTTTGCTCTCGCGTTTCAAATGGGCTTGGGCTGGCATATGTCTGAAATGCAAAATTCCCAGAGTAACGAAATGGGTCTATTTGCTGTCACGCAATTTCATAAATCGGTTGGCATCTTGATATTATTAGCATCAATAGCACGCTTAATCTTACGCATTTATAAAAAACCGCCGAATGCCCTCAATGATGATGCTTGGGCGCATAGATTGTCACAATATACCCATATCGCGCTCTATATATTTATGATTGGCATGCCGCTTAGTGGTTGGCTTATGGTGTCAACTTCTGATCTTAATATAGATACATATATTTTTGAGGCGCTTTATTGGCCGCATATTCCTGGTATTGAGAGCCTATCAGAGGTATCGCGCTTAACCTTGAATATGGTATCATCATATGCGCATGAAATATTAAGCTGGGCAGGAATTTTATTATTCTTCCTGCATGTGGCTGGTGCATTAAGGCATCAATATTTCAAAGATGAAGCGATTTTATGGCGTATATTACCCCTTATCAAACCATTGGGAAAAATGAATGCGACGCTCTGCATATTTTTCATTATATCAACACTTATGAGCTTGTTCATATTTGCTCAATTTAGTGTGAACAGTGTAAAATCAATCAAAACAATTTCTATTATATCTAATGAACCAGAAACATCATTGCCTTTGATAGAAGAACAGTCTCTTTCAATTGAGGATTCTGAAATAGCATCCTTGGCTCGAGAGGACATAAAGAAGAGTAATAACATAGAGGAAACTCAGGGTGAAGATCAGGCGGATATAGACCAAGCAGATACAGATCAGGCGAATGATATTTCAAAGGCAGAGGTTTCAAAAATTAAGGCTATTCAACCTTCTAATTGGACTGTCATTGGTTCAAAATCATTGGGATTTACAGTAAAGTGGAATGATGATGTTGTTACGGGAAATTTTAGTGATTGGAATGCTGATATTAAATTTACATCGGCTGCTTTGGATCAATCTTCCATCAAAATATTGATAAATTTAATGTCCGTCACAACCTCTGATTCGACTGTTAATGGTGCAATTGGCAGTGCAGATTATTTTAACTTTTCGGGATCATCTCAGGCACAATATAGCTCCAATAGCATAAAGAGCCTTGGTGGTAATCGCTATCAAATGGATGGAGTGCTGCTCCTCAAAAATATTGAACGGCCATTGCGTATCAATTTTACTTTAGATGAAAATGAGAATAATGCCCGCGCTACAGGATATGCAAAAATTAACAGAATAGCGCACAATATTGGGGTTGGGCAAGATGAGATAGCGAATGATGTGCGCGTTGATTTTGATTTTACTGCTAAGAAATGATTTGAACCTTGTTCATAATCATTACTATATTTGCCATTTACCCCTAAATATACTTTTATGGCGTTATGACGTCACAATCAATCAGTGGGTTTTCTAAAAATAGTTTGAGTATAGCTAAAAGATCAGGTTTTCAGAAACATCATTTGATCCCTGTTCAATTGCTAAAAAAGCGGGCCTTTTTAAGAATGTTTGAAATTGCGCAGCAAGCAGGATTTGATTCAAGAGACTTTAAAAGCAATGGTATTTATTTGCCTGCAAAAGAGAGGCTGGTAATTGAATGTGGCCGTCCCTTGCACCGCGGTCCGCACCCCAAATATAATGCATTGGTGTGCGAGAGATTGGGATTAATAGAAGCATCAATTCATAAGAAAAACTCTACATTGGATGCTAATAATATTGCATTTCGCCTCTCTTATTTACAGCGAGGGTTGCGGCGTAGCCTGTTGCAAAGACCAAGGTCTATGACATTAAATAAGCGTGATCCCATGAGCCGTGCTATAAATTTTAACAGTCTTGATCATGATGTAGATAATATATGGTCTAAACTTGTGCGTTATGAGATATAAGAATTTATCTATTAATTTTCCCATTATGGTATTTTCACTGGACGAGAGGCTCTAAACATTTTTATAGAAGATATGCTTTATAGTCTGTCACGTTTAAGCCTGCTACTTATGCGCCCTTAGGTGCACTCATCTTTTGAAGAAAGCCTAAGGGAAAGCCAAGACATTCCACAAAATTTATCAATAGAATTTTAGTGCAGGAAAATCATCATGAATCCGACAAACAAATATAGAGCTTTTCCAAAGGTGAATTTGCCAGACAGGCAATGGCCTAATATGCAAATTACCAAGGCGCCAATATGGCTATCCACAGATTTGCGCGATGGAAATCAAGCATTAGTGGATCCGATGGATAGCGCCAAAAAACAGCGTTTTTTTGATTTGCTAGTCGCAATTGGGGTGAAAGAGATAGAGGTAGGTTTTCCATCGGCGAGCAGTACGGATTTTAACTATGTGCGCTCGCTAGTCGATGATAAGAAAATACCCGATGATGTGACCATCCAAGCATTAACGCAATCACGCCGTGATCTGATTGAGCAAACTTTTGAGAGCATGGCTGGTGCTAAAAAAGCGATTGTGCATCTTTATAATGCGGTGTCACCAGCTTGGCGTGATGTTGTGTTTAAGCTTGATAAGCAAGAAGTGAAACAGATTGCTATCAATGGAGCTGAGATTTTAGCAGAACAAGCCGCAAAATATCCGCAGACGGACTGGCATTTTGAATATTCTCCAGAGACTTTTTCTACGGCGGAATTGGAATTCAGCTTGGAAGTCTGTGAAGCGGTAATGGATGTGTTACAGCCCACAAGAGAAAAACCGTTAATTTTAAATCTTCCGGCAACAATTGAGGCCTCAACCCCCAATATTTATGCGGACCAAATCGAATGGATGTGTCGTCATATTTCTGCGCGCGACAAAGTAATTATTTCGCTGCATCCGCACAATGATCGTGGTTCAGGTATTGCGGCGGCAGAGCTTGGCCTGATGGCTGGTGCTGACAGGATTGAGGGCTGTTTATTTGGCAATGGCGAGCGCACGGGTAATGTGGACTTGGTAACATTGGGCTTGAACCTCTACACTCAGGGTGTGCCGCCTAATTTGGATTTTTCCAATATTGATAATATTATTGAAACGGTTGAATATTGTAATGACTTGCCAGTGCATCCACGCCATCCTTATGCGGGAGATTTGGTATTTACTGCCTTTTCTGGTAGCCATCAAGATGCCATAAAAAAAGGTTTTGAGGCGCAAGCTGCGCGCAATGATGAATATTGGAATGTTCCATATTTGCCTATTGATCCTGCAGATTTAGGCCGTGATTATGAAGCTGTTATTCGTGTTAATTCGCAAAGCGGCAAGGGCGGTATTGCCTGGGTCTTGGAAAAAGATCATGGCTTGAAATTGCCGAAGAAATTACAAGCCAATTTCTCGCAAACGGTGCAATCAATGTCGGATGAATTGGGCCGAGAATTGAGTAGCGATGATATTTGGGATGCTTTTCAAAAGAAATATTTTATATCGGCCGATGGGAAATATATATTAGTCCATCATCAAGAGAAATTGACGAAAGACGGCAGTGGTAAGCGTTTATTTGCAGGGCGTATTAGTTATGGCGATAAAGAAATTTCCATTCAAGGCAGTGGTAATGGTCTGATCTCAGCCATGACCAATGCTTTATCGGATGCGCTTGGAATGAATATTGATATTGTTGATTATTCCGAACATGCCATTGGCGCGGGTAGTCATGCGACAGCCGCTGCTTATGTGGAATGTAGCATCGAGGGAGACGATAAAATATTTGGTGTAGGGATAAGTCAGGATGTCGCTACGGCATCCATTAGAGCGATATTAAGTGCGGTTAATAATTTGAGTTAAGCTCTGACTATGCTCTTATTAATCGATTGACAAAGAAGGGTTAAACCGCTTTGTAAAACTTTAAACGTACGATTAAAGATTGGATTATTCATATGGCAATGCCTTCACCCTTGTTTGATAATTTACGCCTTCCTGTTATTGGTTCACCATTATTCATTATCTCTGGTCCAGAGCTTGTTATCGCACAATGTAAGGCAGGGATAGTCGGCTCATTTCCTGCGCTCAATGCGCGGCCGCAATCCCAATTGGATGAATGGCTGCACCAAATTACAGAGGAATTAGCGGAGCATAATCGTGATAATCCAGATAGTCCAGCGGCGCCCTATGCCGTCAATCAGATAGTCCACCGGACCAATAATCGCCTTGAAGAAGATATGGTCACTTGCGCCAAATGGAAGGTTCCGATGTTGATCACTTCACTGGGTGCCCGCGAAGACCTGAACAAAGCCGCGCATGCATGGGGCGGCATTACTATGCATGATGTTATAAGCGATCGTTTCGCACGCAAAGCGATTGAAAAAGGCGCAGATGGATTGATTCCTGTTGCGGCTGGTGCAGGTGGGCATGCAGGTGTAACGTCTCCATTTGCTCTCATGCAAGAAATTCGTGCATGGTTCGATGGGCCTGTTGCATTATCGGGTTCTATTGCATCGGGCTCGGCTATATTGAGCGCGCAGGCTATGGGGGCTGATTTTGCATATATTGGAAGCGCTTTTATAGCAGCTAAAGAAGCGCGTGCTGATGATGATTATAAACAAGGCATTGTTAAGGGCAAAGCTGAAGATATTATATATTCCAACCTCTTTACAGGTGTGCATGGTAATTATCTGCGTGAATCCATTGAAAACGCTGGCCTTGATCCTGAAAATCTACCAGAGAGCGATCCAAGCAAAATGAATTTCGGTTCTGGCGGGAATACTGATGCTAAAGCTTGGAAAGATATTTGGGGGTGCGGCCAAGGCATTGGTAATATCGATGATGTTCAGAGCACAGCTCAGATGGTCGATAAATTGGTTGATGAATATAAGCAAGCAACTGAGAGACTGCGGTCTATCACTTATTAATCTATTGTTGTGAGGTATTTAGGTCTAAAATTTGATAATATGGAATTAATCATAGGATTTTGTAACCATATCATTTGTTCTGCGAACCGTTATATAGTATATAGATTAGTGAATTTATACATATAGATTAGTTCAAAAGGACAAAATTAATGAATAAGACATTATTATCATCTGCTGCAGCAACCATTATTTTTGGATTGACTGCATGTGGTAGTGGCGAAGACTATGCCAATAGTGGTAATGAAACCGCCGTATCAGAAACTGCAGCTGATGAATTGGTCGTTATAGAAGCTGCAAAGCGCCCAGTGTTTCTTGGTGTAGAAGGGGGAAATGTTGCCGTTTCGGGTTATGATGTGACAAGCTATTTCACAGACGATGGCACGCCTGTTCTGGGCAGCGAAGATTTTTCCGTGCAATATGGTGAGGCGGTTTATCATTTTGCCTCTGCCGCAAATAAAGAAAAATTCATTGGTGACCCAGCTGCTTTTGTACCTAAATATGGCGGCCATTGTGCATGGGCCATGTCTAAAGGAAATCTGGCGCCAGGTAATGCTACATTGGCAAAAGTTGTTGATGGTGAATTATTTTTGAACTTTAACAAAAAAGTACAAAAAGATTGGCTAAGCGATATCCCTGGTTATGTTGAAAAATCAGAAGCTGCCTGGCCAACAGTTCCAGATGACGCTGTATTTGGCGCCTAAAGACCGCTGTAATTTTTCATCCTTGTTTGAAATTTAGTTAATTAGTTAGGAAAAAATATGAGTAAATCAGTAAAATTGGCAACAATGTTAGCAGTAGCTGGTGGTTTGGCAATCGCAACAGCCCCAGCGACTATATCCGCTGCGCCATGTGGTGCATGCAAAGCTTGTTCTGCGTGCGGTGCCTGTGCATCAGCTTGCGCAGCCTCATGCGGTGCATGTGCACCGAGTTGTGGCGCTTGCGCAGCAAGCTCGAGTGCATCTTATCGTCCTGTTTTTAAAGGTATAGATGGGGATAAGCCAGCCGTAAGTGGTTATGATGTTGTAAGTTATTTTCAAGGTGATGGCACACCAGTAGCTGGTAACGCAAAATATTCACTTGAATATGCTGGCGCAACTTATCAGTTTGCTAGTAAAAAAAATATGAAGAAATTTAAAAAGAACCCTGCAAATTATGCCCCGCAATATGGTGGCCACTGTGCATGGGCAATGTCTAACGGTAGGTTGGCACCAGGAGATCCAAAACTATCAAAAGTTGTTGACGGTAGATTGTTTCTAAACTTCAACAAAAATGTTCAAGCAAGATGGTTGAAAGATATACCTGGGTTTGTAGCAAAATCTGATGCTAAATGGCCTGCAATTCCCAATGGCGCAAGCATTGGGAACCAATAAAAGAATTTGATCCAGTGCTTGCGCTGGATCATTTGTCCCCATAAAAGAAGATGGACCTTATGGTAGGTTCTATTATTAATCGGAACGGAGAGTAGAATGACAAAGACAACAAAATTAGCAACATTATTGGCAGTAGCAGGTGGCTTAGCATTGGCGACTGCACCAGCGACTGCAGCGGCAGGTCCTTGTAGCGCTTGTTCAGCATGCAGTGCTTGCGGCGCGTGTGGTGCTTGCGGCGCGTGTGCGGCTTGCGGTGCAGCATGTGCGGCGGCCTGTGCGGCTTGCGGTGCAGCATGTGCGGCGGCCTGTGCAGCTTGCGGAGCGGCTTGTGCTGCTAAATGCGCTCCTAGTGCATAATATGTAATTTTAGCTATTGGATTAGGTGGCTCTGATTGATCAGAGCCACCTTTTTTATGAGATTGTAGTTTATGGGGTTCTGGCCTTAATTTTTATCTTTATCGACCAATTTATTAGCCCCAATCCAGGGCATCATAGCGCGCAATTCTGATCCTGTTTTTTCAATAGGATGCGCCTCAGCTTGTTTACGAGAGGCTTTGAGTTCAGGCTGACCTGCGCGATTATCCAAAACAAAGTCCTTCACAAAGCGGCCCGATTGAATATCTGCTAATACGCGTTTCATTTCAGCTTTTGTTTCATCGGTGATGATTCGAGGACCCGTTTTAATATCACCATATTCTGCTGTATTCGATATTGAATAACGCATATTGGCAATACCGCCTTCATAAAGCAAATCGACAATTAATTTGGTTTCATGCAAACATTCAAAATAAGCCATTTCTGGCGCATAACCAGCTTCGGTCAAGGTTTCAAAACCCGCTTGGATGAGGTGGGTAATACCGCCGCATAATACCGCTTGCTCACCGAATAAATCGGTTTCACATTCTTCGCGAAAATTGGTTTCAATGATACCGCTGCGTCCGCCGCCAACAGCCGATGCATAGGATAGAGCCAGCGCTTTTGCATGACCATTACCAGCACTTTGTTCGCATTCTTGGTCCACAGCGATGAGGCAGGGGACGCCGCCGCCGCGCTGATATTCACTGCGCACTGTGTGACCCGGACCTTTGGGTGCGATCATGATCACATCAATATCGGCAGGAGCTTCGATGAGACCAAAATGAATGTTGAGACCATGGGCAAAAGCAAGCGCGCTTCCTGGTTTCATACGGCCTGCAATATCATCGGCCCAAATCGCAGCTTGATGTTCATCTGGAGCAAGGATCATAACCAGATCGGCCCATTCGGCGGCTTCTGAGTTTGAAAGAACTTTGAAACTAGCGCCTTCTGCTTTTTTGCGTGTGGCTGATCCTTCACGCAGGGCGATTGCGACTTCCTTCACGCCGCTGTCTCGCAGGTTTTGGGCATGAGCATGGCCTTGGCTGCCATAGCCGACGATGGCAACTTTTTTGTCTTTGATGAGACCTAAGTCGCAATCAGCGTCATAATATACTTTCATGTGTCTTCCTTATGTATAGCAAAATTTATGGTGTTTATCGTATCTATGTAGGTTCGCTGCCTCGCATGAGAGCAGCGACACCTGTGCGCCCGACTTCTACAAAGCCAACTTCGCGCATTAATGTCAAAAATGTATCTATTTTTTCGGGGCTGCCCGTTATCTCGAATATGAAACTTTTGGTTGTCGCATCGATTACACGGGCACGGTAAATATCAGCCAGACGAATTGCCTCGATCCGATTATCACCGCTGCCCGTCACTTTAACCAGTGCTAATTCGCGTTCAACATGCGGGCCTTCTTCAGTTAGGTCCGTAACTTTATGCACTGGAATGAGGCGTTCACATTGTGCAATAATTTGCTCAATCATAGCGGGTGGACCATTGGTCACAATGGTAATGCGGCTTGTAGAGCGATCTTCCGTGACATCGGCAACGGTTAAGCTGTCAATATTATAACCGCGTGCCGTAAACATGCCTGCGATTCTTGCCAATGTGCCAGCTTCATTATCCACGGTTAATGTAAGAACATGGCGTTCAGATTTCTCTTTATATATTTGCATTATACTAGGGCCTTCGCTTCATCATCCATTTCGCCTGTAACAGCGCTGCTATCTAGCAACATTTCTGTATGAGCAGCGCCCGATGGTATCATTGGAAAGCAATTGGCATTTTTTGTAACACGGCAATCGACAATAACGGGTCCTTTATGGGCAATCATTTCGGCAATACCATCATCCAAATTATCGGGATGATCGATAACCATGCCTTTCCAGCCATACGCTTCGGCTAAGCGTACAAAGTCTGGTAAGCTGTCGGAGTAGCTCTCTGAAAAACGGCTTTTAAATGTAAGTTCTTGCCATTGGCGGACCATGCCCATCCATTGATTGTTAATGATAAAAATTTTAATAGGAAGGCGATATTGAGAAGCCGTTCCCAATTCTTGAATATTCATCTGTATCGAAGCTTCGCCGGCAATATCAATAACCAGAGCATCGGGATTGCCGATTTGTGCGCCAATCGCTGCCGGTAAGCCATAGCCCATTGTCCCTAGGCCGCCACTAGTTAGCCATTTATTGGGTTTGTGAAAATGAAAATGCTGCGCCGCCCACATTTGATGTTGGCCTACTTCTGTCGTAATAATGGGATTATATTCTTTGGTTGCCTCGTATAAGCGTTCAATAGCATATTGCGGCATTATTTCTTGTTTATTATCTCTGTACTTTAGGCATTTAACGTCACGCCAGCCCTCTATAGAATCCCACCATTTATCAAGATTAGCAGCTTTTAATTTTCTACCTTTCCAGACTTTCACCATCTGTTCAATAGCTTTTCCAACATCGGCAACAATCGGTAGATCGACGCGCACCGTTTTGTTGATGGAGCTACGATCAATATCGACATGGATTTTGTAACTATTGGGTGAAAAAGCATCGAGCCTTCCCGTAACGCGATCATCAAAGCGCGCACCAAGGCACAGCATGACATCGCATTGGTTCATCGCCATATTGGCTTCATATGTACCATGCATACCCAGCATACCAAGCCATTTGGGATCATCAGAAGGTAGTGAGCCTAGTCCCATTAATGTGGATGTAACGGGTGCATTGCAAAGCTCTGCGAGTTCGATAAGCGCTTTGCTGGCTGCTGGACCAGAGTTAATAATGCCGCCGCCTGTGTAAAGAATGGGTGCGTTTGCACCTGCCAATAATTCCACTGCTTTGGTAATATCATGAATGTCGGCTTCATGCGGTATATTGCAGCGCGCATGTGCTTTTCTCTGCGGTGTATCTGTATCGGGTTGTGCGACTTGCACATCCTTGGGTATATCAATAACCACAGGGCCAGGGCGGCCATGGGTAGCGATGAAAAATGCTTCTTTCATAACGCTGGCAAGTTCATTGGGGTCTTTGACCAGATAATTATGTTTGGTGCAATGCCGCGTAATGCCAACGGTGTCCGCTTCTTGGAAAGCGTCTGAACCAATAAGTGTAGATGGTACTTGCCCTGTGATGACAACAAGCGGAATAGAGTCCATAAACGCATCCGCAATCCCAGTAACGGCGTTGGTTGCCCCTGGTCCTGATGTTACCAAAACAACACCCGGTTTTCCCGTTGATCGGGCATATCCTTCTGCTGCGTGGGCTGCTCCTGCTTCATGACGGACCAAAATATGTTTAATCTTAGGGTGTTTAAATAGCGCATCATAGATGGGCAATACGGCACCACCTGGATATCCAAAAACGGTATCAACACCTTGATCAAGTAGGCTTTTTAATAATATTTCTGCGCCGGATTTTGCGCTCACACATAATTCCAATTCGATATAATATACCAGGATATGGCATGGTTAAAATGAAACATCAGATGACTGTCTATCCTATGAATAAAAATAGGCAAGAGTTGGCTCGTTAGTGAAATAAATATTTCATGTCAATAGTCATTAATGAAATATAGTTTCAAAAATATTGATGTTTTTATAATTTATCTCTTTTTCATATCTGTGCCAATGTACAGGTGATTGATTGCGAAACCAAGTATATTGGCGTTTAGCATATTGGCGCGTTGCTATTTGGCCCAATTCTATTGCTTTATCCTGATCAATATCACCTTTGATATAGGCAGATATTTCTTTTACCCCAATGGCCCTCCATAGCGGGCTGTCGGCGGTAGGGTCGCGTTTTATCAGGGCTTCGACCTCTTCTACAGCACCATTATCAAACATTTGGATAAAGCGTTTATTACAACGCTCATAGAGCCAGTCGCGCGGCGGTAATAATATTAGCGGCTGCAAGGTGATAGTGTCGGCAATACCGCCCTCCTTGCGCGCGCGCCAGTTTATGATGCTCTGGCCCGTTGATCTTATGACTTCTAATGCGCGGCAAATACGGGCGCTGTCATTGGGATTTAAACTTTGCGCTGCATCTGGGTCTTCTCGTACTAAGGCATGATAGGCCTCTGTGATTGGCATAGCTCTGATAATATGGCGTAGTTCAGGGTCAATGTCAGGTATAGGCGCAATGCCATCAAGCAAGGTACGCATATAAAGACCCGTGCCGCCGACCAATATTGGAATTTTACCCGCATCATGGGCGCGCGTAATTTGATGTTTTGCATCTTTGGCCCAGTCGGCTGCGCTGCAAGATTGTTCGCTGTCCCAATAGCCATAAAGGCGATGTTCGGCTTGCGTTAATTCCTCGGCACTGGGATGGGCGCTTAAAATCGGCAAATGATTATAGACTTGGGCGCTATCGGCATTGATAATGCAATATTGGCGATCGGAATAATGTTTCGAGAGAGCAATGGCCAATCCGCTCTTGCCGCTGGCGGTTGGACCAGCGATAAGCGCTACTGTTTTATCGTGGATAGGATTCGTCATGCAAGTAGCGACTTTAATAGCAAGCGATAGGCTTGCAAGCGGACAATTATCATCAACCTGTGATCGCATGCGCGATGCAGGCTTATTTGTCGAAAAAACTATATGGATTGATGATGGATATGCGGCGGATATTAATTTCACAGGCGATATGTTAATTGCAAAACAGGCACTTGCTACTATGACTGATCCGCTAGATTGGATCGTACAGCCAACCGAAAATCGCGAAAAGAAAATGCTAATATCCGATATGGATAGCACTATGATTACGGTGGAATGTATCGACGAACTTGCCGATTATGCAGGCATTAAAGAGGAAATAGCGGCAGTAACCGAAGCGGCGATGCGCGGCGAACTGGATTTTGAAGAAGCGCTACGCGGGCGCGTGGCGCTGTTAAGAGGACTAAACTCCGATACTATTATCACATGCCTAGATGAAAGAGTGACGATGAGCAAAGGTGCTAAAACATTGGTGCAGACAATGGCCAGCAGAGGCGCAAAATGCATATTGGTTTCTGGCGGCTTCACCCAATTTGCGCGTAATGTAGCCCAAACATTAGGCTTTCATGAATATTATGCCAATGAATTAAAGATTGATAATGGTATATTAAGCGGCGAAATTGATGGTGAAATCGTTGATGCTCAAACAAAGCAGAATATTTTAAACACTATCATTGCTCAAAATAATTGGCAGAAGCCCCAAACATTGGCTGTTGGTGATGGCGCGAATGACATACCTATGATTGAAGCTGCGGGGTTGGGGGTGGCGTATAAAGCCAAGCCAGCGGCACAAAAGGCAGCCGATATGAAGATTGTCCATGGTGATTTGACGGCACTACTCTATGCGCAGGGCATCAAATGTAGTGATTGGGTGTTATAATAAAACGCCTAGATCGCCGTTTATTATATTTTTCACTGAAACCTTGGATTTCATCAGCGATAAATTTTGGATGATAGGTTCATGCTAGCGATTTGCGGTTAGTCATTTTTAACTAAATACATATTCCTACTTGACGTTTGCGTAAACGTTAAGTAGGTAAGTAGGTGGATATGTAATGAAGAGATTCGAATATGAATAAAGTTACAATGCAAAAACCTAGAGCCGATGCAACATTAGATACTCCTGATAAGCTTAATCGCGAGTCTTACACAATTTCTGACCTTTCTAGTGAATTTAATGTAACGGCACGGGCGCTGAGATTTTATGAAGACCAAGGATTGATAGCACCAGATAGACAAGGACTATCGCGTGTTTATTCCAAGCGTGATAGGGCCAGACTTGCATGGATATTACGTGCCAAGCGCGTTGGTTTTAGCCTCGCTGAAATTCGCGAAATGATTGACCTTTATGATGTTGATGATGGACGCAACTTACAACGCAAAGTAACGCTTGAAAAATGCCGTGACCGTATAGAGCTGCTGAAAAAGCAAAAAGAGGACATAAATAGCGCTATTATGGAGCTGACGGAATTTGTTGATGTTGTTGAACAAGCAGAGATTTCAGATAAATAATAATATTTACCATGTAATTACGTCCATTAATTTAAATTTATCATAGATTTAGGATAAAAATATGCCACAATATAAAGCCCCCGTAAATGACACATTGTTTAACCTTAATAATGTTTTGAAATTAGAAAAATATTCCAACCTGCCTGGTTTTGAAAGTGCCAGCCCTGATATGGTGGAGGCCATTTTGGGTGAAGGTTCTAAATTTGTTGAAAATGTTCTTTTCCCGCTCAATCAATCTGGCGATTTAGAAGGCTGCACGCGTCATGATGATGGCAGCGTGACAACGCCCAAGGGTTTTAAAGAAGCTTATGCGCAATATTGCGAAGCAGGGTGGGGAACATTGTCCGCACCAGAAGAATTTGGCGGCCAAGAGTTACCGCATGTCGTGAGCATGGCCTTTGAAGAATTTATGGCCAGTTCGAACATGGCATTTGCGATGTATCCTGGTTTAACCCACGGCGCGGTATCCTCTATTTTGGCGAAAGGCAGCCAAGAACAAAAAGAAAAATATGTACCCAACATGGTGTCTGGAAAATGGGGCGGCACTATGAACTTGACCGAACCGCATTGCGGCACTGATTTGGGTTTAATTCGCACCAAGGCCGAACCCAATGATGATGGCAGCTATGCGATTAGCGGAACCAAAATCTTCATCTCATCGGGTGAGCATGATTTAACCGAAAATATCATTCATTTGGTATTGGCAAAAACCCCCGATGCACCAGACAGCGTAAAGGGCATATCACTTTTCATCGTGCCGAAATTTATTGTTAATGATGATGGTTCCTTGGGAGATCGCAATACATTATCGTGCGGATCGATTGAGCATAAAATGGGTATTCATGGCAATTCTACCTGTGTGATGAATTATGATGGCGCAACAGGCTATTTGGTGGGCGAAGAGAATAAAGGCCTTGCTGCTATGTTTATCATGATGAATATTGCGCGTCTTGGCGTTGGCCAACAAGGATTGGGCATTTCCGAAATATCGTATCAAAATGCGGTTGCTTATGCAGCGGATCGCCGTCAAGGCCGTGCGCTTACTGGGCCAAAAGATTTGGAAGAAAAAGCCGATACCTTATTTGTCCATCCCGATGTGCGCCGCATGTTGATGGATGCCAAAGCGATTACAGAGGGCTTGCGCGCGCTGTGTCTATGGGGGGCGCTGCAAGCGGACCTCATCCATAAAGGCGCAACCGAAGAAGAACGCGAAAGCGCCGATGATTTGCTCTCGCTGCTAACGCCTGTCATCAAGGGCTATGGCACCGATAAAGGCTATGACATTGCCACCAATGCTCAGCAAGTTTATGGCGGTCATGGCTATATTGGCGAATGGGGAATGGAGCAATATGTGCGCGATGCCCGCATCACGATGATCTATGAAGGCACCAATGGCGTGCAAGCTATGGATCTGGTGGGCCGCAAATTGGCGCAAAATGGCGGACGTGCTGTCCAAGCTTTCTTTAAGATTGTGGATGATGAATGCGCGGCTGCAAAAGCTGGTGCTGATAGCAGCGATTTTGCCGAGCGTCTGGAAAAAGCTAATGGCGAATTGAAAGCAGCGACAATGTGGTTCATGCAAAATGGCATGGCTAACCCCGATAATGTAGGGGCAGGGGCGCATCATTATATGCATATCATGGGCATTGTTGCGCTTGGTTTGCAATGGCTGCGCATGAGCGTTGCGGCGCGTGAGGCATTAGAAAGCGGCGAGGGCAATAAAGACTTTTATGAAGCAAAATTGGTAACAGCACGTTATTTTGCTGAGCGTATCATGCCCGATGCAGGGGCACTGCGCCGCAAAATTGAAACAGGCGGTGAGAGCATTATGGCGCTTGCCCCTGAGATGTTTGAAGTCGCTTAATTCGAATGATATGAGATGATAGAGCATGTGCTTAACGGCGCATGCTTCTCATTCTGGTGGTATCTATTCTGGCAAGAAGTCAGGAACAGATAAATAACGCTCGCCCGTATCATAATTAAATCCCAATATATTGGCATCATTACTTAGTTCAGGCAGTTTTTGCGAAATAGCGGCTAAAGTAGCGCCCGATGATATACCCACCAACATACCTTCTTTGCGTGCGCTGCGCCGCGCCATTTCTTTGGCATCGGCTGGGTCCACTTGGATCGCGCCATCAATAATCTGTGTGTGTAAATTGCCTGGAATGAAGCCCGCACCAATGCCTTGGATGGGATGAGGGCCGGGCTGTCCGCCGCTGATCACAGGGGATGCTGTGGGTTCCACGGCATAGACTTTGAGGGCGCTCCAATGCTCTTTGAGGACTTGCGCTACGCCGCTGATATGGCCGCCCGTACCTACGCCTGTAATAATGACATCAATTGGGTTATCAGCAAAATCGCGCAATATTTCTTGCGCTGTGGTGCGAACATGCACATCCACATTGGCGGGATTTTCAAATTGCTGCGGCATCCAGCTATTGGGCGTTTGCTCGATTAATTCTGTTGCGCGTTCGATAGCGCCCTTCATGCCTTTTTCTTTTGGAGTGAGATCAAATGTAGCACCATAAGCGAGCATCAATCGGCGGCGTTCCAGCGACATAGATTCGGGCATTACCAATATCAATTTATAGCCTTTTACCGCTGCCACCATAGCAAGGCCGACGCCCGTATTGCCAGAAGTTGGCTCGATAATCGTGCCGCCCGCTTGGAGCGCGCCAGAGGCTTCGGCGGCCTCAATCATGGCAAGCGCGATGCGGTCTTTGATAGAGCCACCTGGATTAGAGCGTTCTGATTTGATCCAAACATTATGATTGCCAAAAAGCCGCTGTATTTTAATATGCGGTGTATTTCCAATGGTTTCCAATATGGTTGCATTTATCATCTTATTATCTCCTATGGCCATCATCTGTGCGGCAGAATATTAAACCTATTTAATCATCTTTTGGTGGATCAAAAGTCTTTGCTGCATTTAATTGCGGAAAAATCCGATACCAAAATCCTGTTATCACCATAGCACCCGCTCCGCCCACTGCAATAGCCGCGATAGGACCGATGAATAGTGCCAGACCGCCAGTGAATGCATCGCCCAATTCATTTGATGCGCTGATCGTCATCTGGCTGACTGCGCCAACGCGGCCGCGTTTGTTATCGGGCGTATGGAGCTGGATTAGGGTAGAGCGGACAAAAACACCGAACATATCGGCAGCACCGCACAGCGCGAGAAAGAGCATAGATAATGGCAATATTTTGGAAAAGCCAAAGCCAATAGTACAAGCACCAAATACAGCCATAGCGATGAGCATCTTACGGCCAACATTTTTGGCAAGCGGTTTGTGTGAAAACCAAGTGGCGACCAGCAAAGCACCAAGCGCTGGCGATATTGCGAGCAGAGATAGACCCAGTTCGCCAACCTCTAATATATCGCGGGCAAAGACAGGGATCATGGCTTGCGCGCCAGCCAAAAACATAACAAATAAGTCCAGCGTGATAGCACCAAGAACCAATTTATTGCCCCAGACATAGGATAGGCCATCGGCAACTTGGCGCAACGGGCCTTTGCTGCGGTCAATCATGCTGCGTTCAACCTTGCTGATTAAACAGAGACCTATACATGAAAGGGCATAGAGTATCGCACATAGAGTATAGGGTATATAATCCGCAATGCTATAAAGCGGCCCAGCGATAGCAGGCCCAATAATAACACCAGTTTGCCATGCGATGGTTGATAGGGCGATGGCTTTGGGCAGCATGTCCTTTGGGACTAGATTGGGGGTTAAAGCCGATATGGCAGGGCCCATAAAGGCGCGGCAGATACCAAGGAAAACAGCTGCAATATAGATATAATTTAAACTGATCTGATCGATGAGTGTAAGGATCGCAAGGCATAGCGCGATAAGTGCCTGCACCAAGCTTGTGATGCGGGCTATCCAGCGTCTATCCCATCGATCTGCTGCCCATCCAACTAATGGAGTTAATAGAAATAGCGGTATGAATTGCAATAGGCCAATTAATCCCAATATGCCCGCAGATGCAGCTATATCCAATTCTTCACGCGCTATATTATAACTTTGCCAACCTATGATAAGCGCCAAACCATAATAGGCGAGCATCGCGGCGAAGCGTGCAGCCCAAAGGTAGCGAAAATTGGCAATGAAAAAGGGGTGTTGTTGCATCGTTAAACAACCTTAGCGGTATTAAGATTGACAACAAAGTTATAATTTCAAATCAACACTAGTATGATATGATAATATGTGTAGAAAATGAGAGCAATTTTTGGGAGACAATCTATGAAAATCAGCAAATATCTGATCGCGGCTTCTTTAGTAGCAATTGCAATACCATCAGCCTGTAAACGCAGTGATGACGGCAATGTAGGTGATAGCGGTGCAGCGGTGATTGATAGCGATGGCAGCGCTTGGGGGGATTATATGGAAAATTTCCTCAACGGCTATTTTGAGATTAATCCGACTTTCGCTATTTCTCAAGGCCGCCATGAATTTGATGGGCAATTGATTGATTTCTCAGAAGCAGGATTACAAGCGGCGATCGATTTTCGCAAAAAAGCCATTGTGGATGCACAAGCTGTTGATGAATCAGACTTATCCGATGCGCAAAAATTTGAACGCCAATATCTAATAAACACGATGGAGGGCGAATTATTCTGGTTAGAGGAAGCCGATCAACCGCATAAAAACCCTGCTTATTATATCGGAGCATTAGATCCGAGCGTTTACATCGCGCGTCCTTATGCTGATGCAGAAACGCGGCTTAAGGCTTTTATCAAATATCTCAAAAATATCCCAACGGCGGCATCGCAAATCCAGTCCAATTTGAAATTACCTTTGCCCGCGACCTTTGTGAAACGCGGGCAAGGCGGATTTGGTGGTTTTGGTGAATTTTATGTAGGCGATGCAATTACGGCTTTTGCAGAGGTAGAAGATGAGGCATTGCAAAGCGAATTGAAAGAAGCGGCGGATGCTGCATCGAAAGCCATGAAGCAATTGGCAGCGCATGTTGGTTCACAAGCGGGCAGTGCTTCGGGATTTGAATTGGGCGCAGAGAAATTTGCGAATATGGTCAAAAAAACCGAAGGCGTGGATATCTCTCTGGCGGAACTAGAAGCGATTGGAAAGGCTGACTTAAAACGCAACCAAGATGCACTGGCAGAGGTATGCGCCCGTTATGCACCCGATAAAACAGCGCAGCAATGCATGGATAAAATGAATGCCAATAAAGCCAGCGATGGCCCCGTTGCTGAGGCGCGCCGTCAATTACCGCCAACAAAAGTATTTTTACTAGATAAGGATTTGGTCTCTGTTCCTGGGACTGAGGAAGCATTGGTAGAGGAATCGCCGCCTTATAATCGTGCTAATTCTGCCTATATCGATATT
>CALDZL010000067.1 GCA_937944295.1 uncultured Sphingorhabdus sp. | reverse complement strand
GAAACCAATTTACACAGATTTTCATAACCCGTTTCATTTTGCGCATAAAGAGCGAGCCAATCATATTGCAGCGCAGTGCCCGCTTGCTGTTTCTCTCGCGCAACAGAGAGTAATGTCCCCAATATAGGCTGCACACCCGTTGCGCGGCAGCCATCCTCGAACGCCATTACGCCGTAAAGCCCGTTACGATCACTAATTGCTATCGCTGGAAATCCTAGATTTTTAGCATGTTTACCAAGCGCCTTAGGCTCCATCGCACCATCCAGCATTGTGTAGGCTGAGAATATACGAAGCGGAACAAAGGGCGAGTAAGACATATTAAAATCTTATGCGAGAGCAGCAAAATGTCAAAAGATGGGTCCGCGAAATCTGTGGACAAGGAAAGTTATTTTAGGCCGCTTATTCAGTCTATAATATTGAGAAAAATATCATTGCGCTAAAAATATCACTGCACTAACAAGGCTTCAATATCTTTTTTCAGCGTCAATGGTTTCACTTGTGGGCCATGTCGTGCAACCACATTTCCTTGCTTGTCGATCAGAAATTTTGTGAAATTCCATTTGATTTTGCGCGATCCTAATAAACCAGCCTGCTTAGACTTGAGATGCTCCCAAAATGGGTCTGCATTATCGCCATTGACATCAATTTTTTGCATTAATGGAAAACTGATGTCATAATTGAGGGTACAAAAATTCTTTATCTCCTCAGCATCTCCAGGTTCTTGTGCGCCAAATTGATTGCAGGGAAAGGCCAATATCTCCAATCCTTGGTCGGCATATTCTTTATAGAGGGATTCTAAGTCTCGATATTGCGGTGTAAAACCGCATTGCGATGCTGTATTCACCACCAATACCACTTTGCCGCGATACGCATCAAAGGATGCAGATGACCCATCCGCTTGTTTTAATATAAAATCATCTGCCATTATTTACATACCTCATTATCAGGGCTTAATCTTCATATAATATTCCGTCCTTCAAGCGTACCACGCGATCCATCTTGCGGGCCAAACGCTCATTATGCGTTGCGATGAGCGATGAAGAACCCTCTAATCGTACCAAATCAACAAATTCTTGTAATACCAAATCCGCCGTATGTTCATCCAAATTACCCGTAGGCTCGTCAGCCAGCACTAATTTTGGAGCATTGGCCAGCGCCCGCGCCACAGCAACGCGCTGCTGTTCACCACCTGATAATTTTGATGGACGATGTTTGACACGTTTACCAAGGCCCAATTTTTCGAGCAATTCTATTGCGCGATGTTCCGCTTCTCTCTTTGCAACGCCAGCTACAATTTGTGGCAACATGATATTTTCCATCGCATCAAAATCAGCGAGTAAATGATGAAATTGATAGACAAACCCTAATTTATCGCGCCTGATACGCGTTCGTACATCGCTGCTTACATCATATGTTTCTTCACCATCGATTTTAATAGACCCTTCAAAACCGCCCTCCAACAAACCAACAGCTTGTAACAGTGTGGATTTACCCGAACCAGAAGGCCCCAATAAAGCGACTATCTCGCCTGCTTCAATGCTCAAATTGACGCCGCGCAGCACTTCAATCAAGGTTTCACCTTGTTCAAAACTGCGCTTTAGATCAGTAAGTTTAATAATCTCATTCATAGCGCAAAACCTGCACTGGGTCCGTATTAGCAGCCTTAAACGCGGGGTATAGGGTCGCCAAGAAGCTGAGTAATATCGCCAAAACGCAAATACCAATCACTTCGGCAGGTTCTGTTTTTGATGGCAGCTCAACTAACACTCGAATGGAGGGATCCCATAGATTTTGCCCCGTTGCCCATTCGACAAAATTCACAACATTTTGACGAAAGTGGAGGAAGACAAAACCTATTGCTGTTCCCGCTGCAACGCCCAAAGTCCCTATTAATGTACCCACTGTGATGAATATTTTCAGCAAAGAACGTCGCGATGCTCCCATAGTGCGCAATATGGCAATATCGCGGGTCTTAGCGCGCACCAACATAATAAGAGATGACAATATATTAAAAGCAGCGTTCAAAATGATAATGGATAAGATTACAAACATCACAACGCGTTCAACGGCTAAGGCTTCAAACAATGAAGAATTAAGCGTTTTCCAATTTATAATTTGCGCTTCATTGATATATTTTTCAGCAAGCGGCTTTACGATTTCATCAACATTATCGGCATCATTGGTCTTAATTTCTATCAAACCCACTTCATCGCCCATCAATAGCAATAGCTGCGCATCTTTCATCGGTAATATCACCAAGGCTTTATCATAATCATATATTCCAATTTCAAATATGGCCCCAATTTCATAGGATATTTCGCGCGGTACTGTACCAAATGGGGTTGGCCGGCCTTGCGGATTAATGATGGTTATACTTTGCCCGACTGTTGCGCCAATATTGCGGGCAAGCCCAGCGCCAATGGCAATCCTCTCGCTACCTTCGGTAATATCATACATATCACCAACTACTGTTTTACCCTTCAAGCTAGGGTTATTACGAATATTCTGCACCGTCATACCGCGCACTAAAACCGCTTCTACCCGTCCGTTAAAAGTTGATAATAAAGGCTGGTCAATCAGCGGCGTAGCTTCAACAACACCAGACGTTTTTTGGGTGTCTTCTAATATAGCACGCCAATCAGAGAGCCTACCATCATAGCCTTGGACAATGGCATGGCCATTAAGGCCTACGCTTTTGTCAAATAATTCAGCGCGAAAACCATTCATCACGCTCATCACTACGATCAATGCGCCAACGCCAAGCATAACAGCAATCAAACTGATCCCCGCGACCATAGTTATGAAACGCTCGCCCTTACCCGGCAAGAGATAGCGTTTTGCCATCATATATTCGAGCGGAGACAAAATCATTATATATTTATAATCCTATAGATGCTTTATTATCTTTCCATTTGTAGCGTAGCCGCCCGTTGGTCAAGTATCATCTGATATCCTAACCGACAAAATATACTATAAATTATAGTATTGGCTCTTGAAACCTGAAATGATATTATTATCTTTTCTGTAGGGTGCTGCATGAGCAGGCCCTTAACAAAGACTAAACTTACACCGAAGCGCCAATTTTGGGCTTCGTCAATAACATTGCTCAACAGGAGAATATTATGAATCGTCTTGACTTTACACCCTATCGCCGAACCACAGTAGGCTTCGATCGTTTGTTTGATTTGCTAGAAAATTCCAACCGTAACGGCCAAAACGAAAATTACCCCCCTTTTAACATCGAGCGACTATCAGAAGATGATTATGTCATCACTATTGCAGTCGCTGGTTTTAAAAATGATGAAATAGACATCACTGCTCAGCAAAACTTGCTCACCGTCGTTGGACAGAAAAATATTGATGGTAATGATAATCGCGATTTTTTGCATATTGGTATTGCCAACCGCAACTTTGAGCGCCGCTTTCAACTCGCAGACTATGTCCATGTAACTCAAGCCGACATGGCCGATGGATTGCTTGTGATTAGACTATTGCGCGAGGTTCCAGATGCTTTAAAGCCGCGCAAAATAGAAGTTGGCGGTTCCAACCTTATTGAACAATCTGACGATCAGAAGGTTGCAAAAATCTCATCGAAGAAACCTAAAAAAGCAGGTTAAATTCCTTCTCTCCCTCTAAATCTCAAATTTAGCTTGCAGATTGGGCAGCGCATTAGTGCTGCCCTTTTATATGCTAATCTGAGAGTTAATCCTTCGATAATGTGACAATCAGAATCTTATACTAAGCGGCTTTGTTTAAGCGCAGCCCCTATAAAGCTTGCAAATAGAGGGTGTGGATCAAATGGACGTGATTTAAGCTCTGGATGAAATTGCACACCGATAAACCAAGGGTGATCGGGGCGCTCCACAATTTCAGGCAATTCACCATCGGGTGACATGCCAGAAAATATAAGGCCTCCCTTCTCCAAACTGTCCTTATAGGCCATATTAACCTCGAAACGATGGCGATGGCGTTCTTCGATTTCTTGCGAATCATAAATAGATGCAACATGGCTATTGTTATTGAGTTTCGCTGGATATGCCCCAAGGCGCATTGTTCCGCCAAGATCGCTATCATCATCGCGTTTTTCAATACCATCTTTGCTCTGCCATTCGGTAATAAGGCCGATCACAGGATTATCGGTAGCGCCAAATTCACTAGTCGAGGCATCACCAATACCACTAATATTTCGTGCGCCTTCCAAGCAAGCCATCTGCATTCCAAGGCATATTCCAAAAAATGGTATATTGCGTTCGCGGGCAAATTTAATACTCGCAATTTTACCTTCGCTGCCGCGTTCACCAAAGCCTCCAGGTATCAAAATCGCATGCATCGGTTCTAATTTGCTAACTATGTCTTCTTCGCTTTCAAACATTTCAGCATCAAGCCATTTAATATTCACACGCGTTCGGTGTGCCATACCGCCATGTACCAACGCTTCATGCAGAGATTTATAAGCATCTTGCAGACCAACATATTTGCCAACAACACCGATAGTCACTTCACCTTCGGGATTATGATAACGATCATTAATATCATACCAACGTGATAGGTCTGGTTCCTTATTATTATCAACATTAAATGCACGAAGCACTTGATCATCTAACCCTTCGGCATGATATTGCAATGGCACAGCATAAATACTCTCAGCATCCAATGCTGGAATAACCGCCTCTTTACGGACATTACAAAAAGCAGCGATTTTAGCGCGCTCATTATCGGGTAAATTATGTTCACAGCGACACAGCAATATATCAGGCTGTATCCCCAAAGATGTTAACTCGCGCACACTATGCTGCGTTGGTTTCGTTTTTAATTCACCAGCCGCCGCCACATAAGGAACCAATGTAACATGAATTGAAATGCTCTGGTCACGGCCCAATTCGTTACGCAATTGCCTAATGGCTTCCATAAAGGGTAGCGATTCAATATCGCCTACAGTTCCGCCAATCTCACACAATATGAAATCAAGATCGTCGCTTTCATCCAATGCAAATTTCTTAATTTCATCAGTAACATGCGGAATCACCTGAACAGTAGCACCTAAATAATCGCCGCGCCGTTCTTTGGCGATAATATCTTGATAGATACGCCCCGAAGTCACATTATCTGATTGGCGTGCAGATACACCGCTAAACCGCTCATAATGTCCCAAATCAAGGTCCGTTTCCGCTCCATCATCGGTGACATAGACTTCACCATGCTGATAGGGAGACATTGTTCCCGGATCGACATTTAAATAAGGGTCAAATTTACGGATTCGGACGCGGTAACCACGCGCTTGTAAAAGTGCTGCAAGACTTGCAGCCATTAAACCTTTTCCCAGTGAGGAGACCACACCGCCAGTAATAAAAATATATCGCGCCATGGGAGCAAAGGGTTAAGGGGACAGGATATGGTTTGACAAGTGAAATAATCTGAAATTCGAAAAAAGCTATGGATAACTTTTAGATATAACTCATGTCACATCCAATGATATCTGGTAGCAGTTCAAAACTCTGGAACTAACATTTAAGGGATAAAAGGGCCGTTCAAATATAGGGGTTCCTCTTAAAACAAACATTATAAAATTTACTCAGAATTATCATCATTCTCTTCTTCAGAAGCAGCAGCTGCTGCAGCTGCTGCAGCCTCCAACGGATCATCGCTCAACGGAGGAGTAATAGAATTTTCTGTAGGGTTAAGATCAGTTGGTGCTTCAACAGGCGTACGTTCAAAACTATCATCAACGGCTGTACCAGAGCTTTGTTTTGCTGCCACAAAAGCAAGGGCTACCGATAATGATATAAATAAGATCGCCAAGAAAGATGTTAAACGCGTCATAAAATCAGCAGCCCCACGCGCAGACATAAGGCCAGAGGGGCTTCCGCCAACGCCAAGGCCACCGCCTTCAGAACGCTGCATTAATATTGCAACAACCAAACCAAATGCAACAGTGCCTTGCAGTATGATTAGAAATTGAAAAAGACCCATTGAACGTTCCAATACATATATATTTATTATGACCATGCCCACATAGCGATTGAAATTCGAATCTTCAATTGATTTGCGCAATTATATTATCAAAATCATCCCGCTTAGATAGATTAAATTCCTATTAAGTGAGAGAAGCCGCTGCGATTACAGGCGTGAATTTCGCTGCTGTGAGGCTTGCACCACCAACCAAGCCGCCATCTACATGCTCTATGCTCAACAAATCCGCCGCATTATCACCATTCATAGACCCACCATAAAGGATATGAATATTATTCCCGCTCTCACCATATTTTATGACTAAGGCCTGCCTGATAGCCATATGCATTTCAGCAACTTCATCCAAGGTAGGAATACGACCCGTTCCAATCGCCCAGATCGGTTCATAAGCAACGCATAATGTTAGATTATCATAATTATCAACTTCTGGAAGTGACAGGTTTAATTGTTCAATCACAACAGAAACTGCATTGTCACTATTTCTCTGATTTTCTGTTTCCCCAATACATAATATAGCGACCATTTGTTGCGCCATAACGGCCTGCGCTTTTGCTTTAACGTCGGTATTATTCTCGCCTTGATCACTTCTTCGTTCGCTATGACCAACAATCACATATTGTGCACCGCATTCCGCCACCATGGCAGCAGACACGCAGCCCGTATGCGCTCCATTGGTATGTGCATGACAATCTTGCGCACCAATGGCCAGGGAATCGGATATGTTACTGGCGCTCTCAATCAATGTCGCAGGAACACATATTGCTACATCTACATTTGAATGCGCAGCAGCTTGTTCGGATATATCTTTAATATGGGCAATATCAGACCTTACACCGTTCATTTTCCAATTACCGACAATTAATTTTTTGAGCATATCATTATTTCCTGTTACAAATGCTTATCCCATTAAATACCATCTATCCTCGATGCTGTTATAAGTAAATATTACACGAAATATCATGACTCGCAACGGTTTCAATATTTGCAAACATATTATCATTCTATGGATAAATGACATTCTTATGTTATGAATGCTTGATTGTAACAGCATAGCTACCTAAAGCCTTATATAATATTTCTAATAGGAAGTTTTTGACTAATATGTTTGCCAGAATACGTTCATTATTTAGCTCTAAATTCGGTGCTTTTTTCGCACTTATCTTTATCGGTATCATTGCCGTTGCTTTTGCTCTTGGGGATGTTACTGGATCGGGAACTTTTGGGGGTGTATCCAGTGGTAATGCTGCGAAAGTTGGCGATCAAGATATAAGCATTTCGGAGTTGCGTGATATGACCAACAATCGATTGCGCACTGAACGCCAGAGGAACCCCAATCTTGATATTTCTCAATTCGTAGAGGGCGGTGGTTTAGATAGAACATTGGAACAGATTATAAATCGTTACGTTCTTGCTGTATTTGGCGAAAAACATGGTATAGGTGTCAGCCAAGCTATGGTTGATGCCGAAATTAGAGAAATACCAGGCGCAAAAGGTATTGATGGAAAATTTACAACCGATAGCTTCCGTACATTATTGTCGAGACTTCAAATTTCCGAAGCAGCCATTCGTAAGGATTTTACACAAAACCTATACGGTCAACAGATTTTCCCAATCGCGAACAAAGGGGTTCTCTCTCCTCAATCTCTGGTACTTCCTTATGCTTCATTAGTTTTGGAGCGCCGAGAAGGACAAATAGCGGTTGTTCCTTCTGCGCAATTTTTGCCAGAAAAACCACCTAGCGATGATATTTTATCTACTTACTACAAAGAAAATGCAACCCAATATATCATCCCTGAACGACGTTCCATCAGCTATGCTTTATTTAACAGTGACATAGTCGATGGGGATGCAAAAGCTACTAAAGAAGATATTCAAGCATATTATGATGAAAATAAAGAGAATTATGCTGAGAGCGAAACACGCAGTTTTGAACAAATCATCGTGTCAACCAAAGATGCTGCCGATCAAATAATTTCCAACGCGCAATCAGGCATCTCTCTGCAAGAAGCATCAAAAGAAACTGGTTTGTCCGTAACGCAGAGAGACAATATTAGTGCAAAAGAGCTTAGCGATAGCGCTTCAAAAGAAGTTAGTGATGCAGTATTCGCAGTTGCTGATGGTGAATATGCAAAGCCAGCACAAGGCCCCTTGGGTTGGTTTGTTGTCAAAATAACTAATATTTTAAAGAAAGATGCCCGCACATTAGATCAAGCGCGTACAGAAATTGCCGAAATTGTTCTAGCTCAGAAAAAAGATGAATTATTAGCTGAATTAACTGGCGAAATAGAAGATGCTCTATCGGACGGTACGACCTTAGAGGATGTGGCAAAAGAGCGCTCTTTAAAAGTTCAGACCAGTCCATTACTTGTTGTTACGGGTCAGAATCCAGAAGATTCAAGTTACCAACCTATTCCAGAAATGGCCGCTATTTTGCCCGCAGCATTTCAAATGGATAATGACGGCGAAGGTCAATTAATCGAAATTGAACAAGGCAGTAAATTTGCTATTATAACCATTGCTCAATTATCAGAAGCCGCCCCTCCTTCACTCAGCAAAGTAAAAGAATTAGTTGCACAAAGATGGGCATTCTCTCAAGGTTCAGCGAAAGCAAAAGTAGAAGCCGATAAAATATTAAAAGCTGTAGAGAGCGGAAGCACTCTCAAAAAAGCCTTAGCAGAAAGTGGACTAAAATTACCACCCGTCCAAGATTTAAAAGCAAGTCGTTTTGAACTATCCCAACAAGGAGGCGAAGTTCCCGAAGCATTAGTGCTTATGTTTGCGATGGCAGCCAAAAGCATAAAAAAACTAGAGGCGCCTACTGATCAAGGATGGATTTTGGTGAATTTAAACAAAATAACCCGTGGCGATGCAAGCGAACGAAAAAATTTGTTGGATGAAACTCAAAAACAGTTCAAAAATACAATTGCCCAAGAGCATTTTGCCCAATTCATAAATGCTGCTCGTGCAGAAATCGGTGTTGAAAAGAGCGAAGATGATATTGATTCTCTGCGTGCATCTCTAACGTCTATCACTGCGAATTAATCGGAGGGCCATAGCAGTTAACATGGCCAATCAAAATTATAGCATGATAGAAGAAGCACGTGCTAATTTAGAGCAAGGCAAAGCAGCTTTGCTATGGAAACGCATTGTCGCCGACACAGAGACACCCGTTTCGGCAGCCTTAAAATTAATGCAGAACGAGCGCGGTGATTTTTTGCTTGAGTCGGTTGAGGGCGGTGAAACACGCGGCCGCCATAGTCTCATCGGTCTCGACCCTGATCTTATTTTCAGAGCCAATGGTAATGATGCGCAAATCAACACTCACTGGGCCTATGACCGTAATGATTTTAGACCTATAGAAACGGATAGTCTCAGCGCCCTTCGGCAATTAGTGGCATCTTGCCATATGGATGTTCCAGAGGAATTACCCGATGCTTTGGCCTGTCTGGTTGGTTATTTTGGCTATGAAACGATTGGTTTAGTTGAAAAGCTTCCACGCGCTACACAATCAGACTTAAAAACCCCTGATATGTTATTTGTGCGTCCAACGGTGATTTTAATATTTGATCGTTTGAGCGATGAGTTATTCATCATTGCTCCGATCTGGCCCGAAACACCTGGAGAACCAAAAACTTGTGGGGATAATGAAAAGAAGATGGCCACAGCCCTAGATAAGATAGACGCTGTTGAACGTCAATTGAATCAGGGCGTACCTAGCTTAGTCCGCAATGTGCAATCCATGGATATAGATTTCACACCCAATATAGCACCAGATGATTATAAAGAGATGGTGCGCCGTGCCAAAGAATATATAACCGCCGGTGATATATTTCAGATCGTATTGGCGCAGCGTTTTACAGCGCCCTTCACCTTACCCCCGATAGAATTATATCGGGCATTGCGGCGCATAAACCCCTCGCCTTTCCTATTTTTCCTCGACTTACCCGAATTTGCATTGATCGGCTCTAGTCCAGAGATATTGGTGCGCGCAAAAAATGGTGAAATCACAATACGTCCTATCGCAGGTACACGTCCACGCGGTAAAAACGCTTCTGAAGATGCCGCAAATAAAGCTAGCCTACTCGCCGACCCCAAAGAATGCGCCGAACATTTAATGTTGCTTGATCTGGGCCGCAATGATGTGGGCCGCGTTGCCAAAGCCGATAGCGTCAGCGTTACCGATAGCTATATGGTCGAATTTTACAGTCATGTCATGCATATAGTTTCCAATGTTACAGGCGATCTTGATGATAAATATGATGCGATTGACGCTCTATTTGCTGGCTTTCCAGCAGGAACCGTCAGCGGTGCGCCCAAGGTACGGGCGTGCGAAATTATCGCTGAATTAGAACCCGAAACGCGCGGTGCTTATGCGGGCGGCGTTGGATATTTCTCCCCCAATGGCGATATGGATAGCTGTATTGTTTTGCGCACGGGTATCGTCAAAGATGGTGAATTGCATGTTCAGGCAGGCGCAGGCATTGTCACCGATAGTGATCCTGATTATGAATTGCGCGAATGTGAAGCCAAATCGGGGGCATTGCTAGCCGCAGCAAAAGAAGCGGTGCGCCGCGCCCATGACGCGGGGTTCGGCCAGTGAGAGTAATATTATGATCCTTGTTATCGATAATTATGACAGCTTTACCTTTAACCTTGTCCATTATTTGATGGAACTGGGCGCGCAAGTGCGCGTAGAGCGTAATGATGCGATTAGTGCCAATGAAGCCTTACAAAGCGGTGCGGATGCATTTTTAATATCCCCTGGTCCTTGCACGCCCAATGAAGCGGGTATTTCGCTTGATCTGGTCGCAGCCTGTGCCAAAGCGAAAAAACCGTTGATGGGGGTTTGTCTAGGACATCAATCCATTGGTCAGCATTTTGGAGCAAAGGTCATTCAAGGCGGTCTTATGCACGGGAAAACATCGCCTATCACGCATGATGGCAGCGGGTTATTTACGGATATTCCATCGCCATTTACTGCGACACGCTATCACTCGCTTATCGTTGAGGATATTCCAGAGTGCCTGAAAGTCACAGCAACAGCCGATGATGGCAGCGTGATGGGTTATGCGCATGAGAGCCTACCGATTCATAGCGTGCAATTTCATCCCGAGAGCATCGCCACCGAGCATGGACATGACTTGCTGGCCAATTTCATGCGTATCGCTGGGTTAGAACCAAAGTATTTATCATGAGCAATTTATTCAATGATATGCTCGATGGGAAATTATCTGCTGCTGAAATTTCTGATGCGCTGACCCAGATGGCGGATCGCGGAGAAAGCGCCGATGAAATAACATCCGCCGCGCTAGCTATGCGCAGCCGCATGATTACGGTCGATGCGCCGCAAAATGCTATCGATGTATGCGGCACGGGCGGCGATGGCAGCCATAGCCTGAATATTTCCACTGCCACGGCTTTGGTGGTGGCGGCTTGCGATGTTCCCATGGCCAAACATGGCAATCGCGCGGCATCGAGCAAATCGGGTGCTGCGGATACATTAGAGGCATTGGGATTAAACCTTGCTAAGGCCGATGCTGAAAAATCTTTAGCCGAGATTGGTATTGGTTTTTTCTTTGCACCCAATCATCACCCTGCCCTTGGCCCGATTGCACCGATCCGCAAAACGCTTGGGCGCCACACAATATTTAATTTGCTCGGGCCGCTGTGCAATCCTGCGCGTGTCAAACGCCAGCTTATCGGCGTTGCATCGCCCGATTTGATAGAAAAATATGCACAAGCAGCGGTGCAATTAGACTATGAAAAAGTAATGATTGTTTCGGGCATGGATGGGTTAGACGAAATTAGCATTTCTGGCCCTACCAGAATAGCCATGATCGACGGGACTAATATCCAATATTCATCTCTGTCACCCGAAGATGTCGACCTACCGCGTCATGATGCTGATGCGATAAAAGGCGGTGATGCAGACTATAATGCAGCTGCTTTGCGTAAAATGCTGATGGGCGAGAAATCCGCCTATCGTGATGCAGTTATTCTCAATTCCGCAGCAGCTTTAATGGTCGCAGGAGAAGTGGATAGTTTTGAAGAAGGCGCTGAGGAAGCCGCTGAAGCCATCGACAAAGGATTAGCGAACACATTATTAGATTGCTGGATAGCGCACCAATGAGCGATAAATTAGCCGAGATATGCGATGCAAAACGCGCCCATGTTGCCAAACGCAAAGAGCAGCTTAGCAATGCACAAATAAAAGATACCATCGCCGCACAAAGCGCGCCGCGCGGATTTATTCAATCAATTGAACAAAAATCTCGAAATGGTTTTGCGTTGATCGCTGAAATTAAGAAAGCTAGCCCTTCCAAGGGGTTAATCCGCACAGATTTCGATCCACCAGCACATGCCAAAGCCTATGAAATCGGCGGTGCAGCCTGTTTGTCGATACTCACTGATACACCATATTTTCAAGGAACAGATGAATATTTAATCGCGGCACGGTCCGCCACTTCACTTCCCTGTTTGCGCAAGGATTTTATGGTCGATCCTTGGCAAGTCGTAGAATCGCGTAGCCTTGGCGCTGATGCTATATTGATTATTATGGCCGCATTGGATGATGCTCTGGCCGAAGAGATAGAAGATGCAGCGATCCACCATGGCATGGATGTGTTGGTTGAGGTGCATGATGAAGAGGAATTAGAACGCGCATTACAATTAAAATCACGTCTTTTGGGTATTAATAATCGCAACCTCAAAACTTTTGAAACCAGCCTCAGCATGACTGAAAGACTATCAAAAATGGTACCCAATGATCGTATCATGGTATCCGAAAGCGGGATATTCACGCATGACGATTGCTTGCGTCTTGCACAATCAGGTGCGTGCTGTTTTCTGGTTGGGGAATCGCTTATGCGCCAAGATGATGTCAGCGCCGCTACGCAAAAATTGTTGAGAGGGTCATGAGCAAATTAACGCATATCGATAGTGAAGGCAGCGCCCATATGGTTGATGTTGACGGCAAAGATACAACGATGCGCGAAGCCATTGCATCGGGGCAAATATCTATGCATGCTGATACGCTGCAAGCCATAAAAGACAATGCCCTTAAAAAAGGCGATGTCCTCTCTACCGCGCGAATTGCAGGCATTATGGCGACCAAGAAAACCAGCGAGTTAATTCCGCTATGCCATCCGCTGATGCTGAGCAAAATTTCGGTTGATTTTGAATATTTGGACGATGGTATATTGGTCACCGCACTGGTGCGCCTCAATGGTAAAACAGGCGTAGAAATGGAAGCGCTCACTGCGGTTAATGTCACCCTTCTCACTATCTATGATATGGTCAAAGCATTACAAAAAGATATGGTGCTAAGCGATATTAAGCTCCTTAAAAAGACAGGCGGAAAATCAGGGGAATGGAGCGCCTAATGGCTGGCTTACTACCCCTTATTGATGCGCAAAAAGCATTGATTGATGCAGCAGACAGATTAGACACGGAAGTTATAGATATTAACGCCGCATTAGGCCGTACAGCCGCGCAAGATATTATATCTCTCCGCAATCAACCAGCGGCGGATATGTCGGCTATGGATGGATATGCTATTTGCTATGACGCCAATATCACATCATGGGAAATCGCTGGGGAATGTAAAGCGGGAGCGCCCCCTTGTGATACAATAGAACCCACACAAGCAGCCCGCATATTCACGGGAGCATTGCTGCCCGCAGGTGCGGATACGATTATCATCCAAGAAAATACCAATCGCCATGATGGTAAGATAGAATATAATGCTGATACGCCCATCATATTAGGGCAGCATATTAGGCGCAAAGGAAATGATTTTGCTGAAGGCGATACAATAATCAAAGCTGGGACACGCATTAACGCTGCACATATTGGCCATTGCATTGCGGCAGGACATAATAAAATAAGCGCTTATCGCACCGCGAAAATCGCCATCATATCGACGGGCGATGAATTGCGTAAAGCGGGAGAGAATTGCGCACCCTATCAAATTCCCGCCAGCAATGGACCTATGATTGCAGCATTATTGGATGACTATGAGATCATCTATAATGACACCGTCCCCGATGATTTAGAGAACATAAAAAATATCATCTCTAAACATCAATATTGCGATGTAATTATCACTATCGGCGGAGCATCTGTTGGTGATCATGACCTTATCCTGCCTGCTCTAAAAGAATTGGGCGCAGATATAGCTTTTATGAAGGCGGCGATTAAACCTGGTAAACCTATTATGAGCGGGCGACTAGGCCAGAGCCATATTATTGCCTTGCCTGGAAATCCGTCCAGCGCCTATGTCACCGCTATATTATTCTTGTTGCCGATTTTACGCTATATCAGTGGTTTAGAGGATTATTTTCCGCCCATACACAAATCTATCACTGCGGGTATATTGCCCAAGACAGGAAATCGTGCTGAATTTCTGCGAGCGATAGAAAGTGGTGATAAGGTCATAGCTTTTTCATCGCAAGACAGCGGAAAATTATCAACATTGGCGTCTGCTAACGCGTTGATTATAAGAGATAGAGAAAGCGAAGAAGTGAAATCTGGTGAAGAGGTACATTATATACCGATCAATCATTTATGATAACTATAGAAATTTCTAATTAATGTTGGAAATGACTTGACTTAACCCCTTTTGTTTCTTAATTGTTCTTTAAACGTTCCCCATTAAGGATCAAAAAATGCTTACAGCCAAACAATTTGAACTGTTAAATTTCATCCACCAACGTTTAGAAGAAACGGGTATTTCACCCTCTTTCGAAGAAATGAAAGAGGCTCTTGGATTAAAATCAAAATCAGGAATTCATAGGTTAATATCGGCCTTGGAAGAGCGTAGTTTCCTAAGAAGATTACCCAATCGAGCCAGAGCATTAGAAGTTATCAAATTACCCGATATGGGCCAAGAAACAGCTGTTAAACTCAATAAAGATATTATTGAAACTGTGCAGAAAAAGTCTTTACCCGATTTACCAGCCAATTCTATTCCCGTTGCTGCTAATGATGTCATCGAAATACCCTTACATGGTAAAATTGCCGCTGGCGTTCCCATTGAAGCTATGGAAGGACAAAACAGTCTTGCTGTTCCGCTTGCATTGCTTGGTTCGGGGGAGCATTATGCTCTTGAAGTTTCTGGAGATTCTATGGTCGAGGCAGGTATTTTTGATGGCGATTATGCGCTGATTAAGCGTACACAAACAGCGCGTGATGGAGAAATTGTAGTTGCGCTTGTCCGTAATGAAGAAGCGACGCTTAAATATCTGCGTAAAAATGGTCCTAACATTCAATTGGACCCTGCCAATGTAGCCTATGAACCGCAAATCTATCCCGCCGAAGAAGTCGCTATCCAAGGAACTTTAGCAGGTCTATTACGGCGTTATCACTAAAGAGGGCTCTTCATAAGTTTAATTTTAAAGATTGACTTGCTCTCTCAAGGCCAGCTTATTGCTTCTTGGGAGGGTAGGTCGTCAGCCGGTCTTCATTATATTCAGACCATGGCAAATGGCGATGTTCAGATGCTACAGTCCTAATCCGACCTGATGATAAATATATGGCAACGCCGCCGCTCTTATCATGATAGGCTCGATCAATTTTTAATCTCTTCGGTTTACAGTCATAAGGTAAATAACGGTTACTAACTGCAATATCGACTCTCTTGCAAGCAGCGGCCAATTCTAAGCGCGGCACAAAATAATTTGATATAGTTGCTAATAATGTCCATGAGCCTTGCTTGCTATCCCTTTGTTCTTTTTCTAATATAATGATGCAAACATCAAGAGAGCATTGCGCTCCAGGCCAATTGGCTATATCAGATGCCTCACCATCATATCCTGCATTTTCATTGAGCAGTTCGCGAACATAGCTGCCTGCTCTAGTCCGCAGCAATAGCATCTCATCGCCTTTATCTATATTGTTTTTAACAGCCAAATGCTGTCCATCACCCGTTATCAATATATCTGGTGATGGCGTACGTAATAAAAATAGAAAAGCCATTGAAAGCGGACCAATTGCAAGCAATTTAAAATTCGATTTCACGACCATCAATATAAGTCCTGATAATATTATCACCGCAAATAGATTTATATTTACAGCTGCGACTGTAGTAATGGCAGCAGGTAGATTGCTCACATAATGTGCTAATTTTAATATTATTTCGATGGATTGACCGCATATCCACCAAAATGGTGCTCCTAAATTTATTATATCAAGAACAAATGCTGTTATACCTGCAGGAATGATGATGAATGTTGTGAGCGGGATTGCAATCATATTGGCTAGAGCGCCATAAATGCCCGTTTTTTGAAAATGATATAATGCAATGGGAGCAAGCGCTATTTCGATGAAAAGCCCCGTTATGAGAAGCGACAATAAAAAACGCCCTAGCGCTTTTAGCCAAAACTCTTCTCTTCTGTGTACCAAATTTTGCATAAATTTTGTTTCATGCAATGTAATAATGGTAGCAACTGCTGCGAAGCTTAATTGAAAGCTTGGCCCAACCAATACTTCGGGCATGATAAGCATGATGAATAAAGCTGCAAAAGCCACCAACCGAAGCGTTAGAGGGTCGCGCCCCATTACCAGAGCTATTAAAACCAAACAAGCAGCGATACAGGCCCTTATCGTAGGTACCTGTGCACCTGTTAAAATGGTATAAAAAATCGCAATCAATGCCGCTACAGAAGCCGCGTAAATTGGGACTTTATTTCGTAGTGCAAAGATTGGGAATAAGGATAATATTTTGGCAATGATAAAAAAACTCATCATGACTATGGCCGATACGTGTAAACCGCTAATTGCGAGCAAATGAGCCATACCGCTACGGCGCATAGCCTCTGCATCTTCCATGGCAATCGCGCCTCTGTCTCCCGATGCTAATGTTGCTCCTATCGCGCCAGCTCTGCCTGGAATCTTTTCTCTCACCTTAGTGGCTATTTGATCGCGCGTATTAGAGAGGTTGAGAGTAACCTGCGCTGATGTGACCAATTGCACCTTACCCAAAGCAGAACCTGTTGCTCCAAGTTCTTCAAACCAAGCGCGCTGAGCAAAATCATAGGCACCTGGAACAGCAGGCCCAGTTGGTGGCAATAATCTAACTTTAGATTTGATGATTGAACCTTTGGTGAAGCTATCATCATATTGTTCATTGGATAAATTGATACGAATTTTTTTAGGAAGTGATTGCCTACCCTCAGTTTCTAATATTAGCCTCACTAATGCCCGTGCAGGTAATTTTTCTATTCGTTCAATTCGGCCATAAATATGGCCTACCCATGGTTTTCCTAATATAGGTGCTGAAACATTATACGACCTTATAGAAATAGCTGACCATCCGATAATGATCGATAAACCCATCATCAGTAAGACAAGACTGAAACGTGATTTAAGTTTCGTAACTAAACCCATCATTACCAAAAGGCTTGATGGAACAATAATATAAAACCAATTGTCTATCCCCAATGCAAACCAAGCAGCAATTCCCATTCCAACAAATATAGGGATATAGAGTGGTAATTGTGCAGCTTCTTTTTCTAACCATAATTCTAGCTTAGCGGCAAATGAAGTAAAATGCGCAGAGACAGATAAATGAAAATCACGTGTGAACAACATTCTCATAGATATTATATATATCATAAAACCAAGGCCCGCTATCTATCATTTCTCCATAAATCATAGCAATAATTACCCTCTAACATTATGTTTTATCTTGACCTTATGATCAAATTCTTCCATGTCCAATCTGCATCAAATGATGATCTTCCCCAAGAGTATATCGTAAATGATGGGTATATAAATCATAGATATAAAAATAGTGATGCAGCCATTTCATGATTGAAATGCAGCAAAAAAATTGGTGAATATCGCCCTGATGGGACTTAAATTTTGAATTAACATTTGCGAGAGTGATACATCTCTCGCCAATCTGGAGATTATGTATGTCGAATGAAACAGCTAAAATATCAGTAAGCGGTAAAGACTATGAATTTCCCGTGCTAAAAGCTACAACTGGCCCAGATGTTATAGATATAAGAAAATTATACGCACAAACCGATAATTTCACATTTGATCCAGGCTTCACCTCAACAGCTAGTTGTGAATCCGATCTTACATTCATTGATGGGGGAAAGGGTATATTGCTGCATGGCGGCTATCCTATCGGCCAATTAGCCGAACACTCTACTTTCATGGAAACATCTTATTTGTTGCTTAATGGAGAATTACCAAACAAAAATGAGTTAGAGACTTTTAAAGCAACCATCACAAATCATACAATGCTGCACGAACAATTAGCAAAATTCTTTAGCGGATTTCGCCGTGATGCGCACCCTATGGCTATTATGTGCGGCGTTGTTGGTGCACTAAGTGCATTTTATCACGACAGTACAGATATTAATGATCCAGAACATCGTAAAATTTCAAGTCATCGCTTAATTGCAAAAATGCCAACTATTGCGGCTATGGCCTATAAATATTCTATAGGACAGCCCTTTGTTTATCCAGATAATAGCCTCTCATATCCTGGTAATTTCTTGCGTATGACATTTGGAGTTCCCGCAGAAGACTATAAAGTAGATCCCGTTATTGAACGCGCTATGGATCGTATCTTTATATTACATGCAGATCATGAGCAAAATGCTTCAACATCTACCGTGCGTTTGGCTGGATCCTCAGGCGCTAACCCATTTGCATGTATAGCTGCTGGAATTGCTTGTTTATGGGGTCCTGCGCATGGCGGGGCTAATGAAGCAGCCCTTAATATGCTGCGCGAAATTGGTACGGTTGACCGTATTCCAGAATATATTGCGCGTGCAAAAGATAAAAATGATCCATTCCGTCTAATGGGCTTTGGTCACCGTGTTTATAAAAATTATGATCCACGCGCAACCGTTATGCAAAAAACGGCAGACGAAGTATTGACCAAATTGGGCGTAACTGACCCTATTTTTGACGTGGCACGCGAGTTAGAACAAATCGCTCTTAATGACCCTTATTTTGTAGAGAAAAAACTCTATCCCAACGTTGATTTCTATTCAGGTATCATATTATCAGCAATTGGCTTTCCGACCGAAATGTTCACAGTATTATTTGCATTAGCACGCACCGTGGGTTGGGTAGCACAATGGAATGAGATGATTTCTGATCCTGGTCAAAAAATTGGACGCCCCCGCCAACTTTACACAGGGCCAGAACAGCGCGATTATATTCCTGTTGAAAACCGTTAATATATAGCCGATTATAAGGGGTATTTTAATTGCCCCTTATTTTTTAGGCAAATGAAGCGTGAAACAGGCCCCCTTACCAATATCACTCTCAATATTGAGGCTGCCACCCATGGCTATTGCAAGGCGGTTTGAAATATATAGACCCAAACCACTTCCTCCATCGCCAGTTCGACCCAGCCTTTCAAATTTTTCAAATATTTTTTCTTGCTGTTGCTTATCAATACCAGGACCTTCATCCTGTACCGATAAAAATGCCATATCATTATCGTAACCAACAATAATCCTAACGCTTATCCCATTTGGCGAATATCGGATCGCATTGGTCAATAAATTAAGTCCAATTTGTAACACGCGCCTAAACTCACCAACAGCATGGATCATATCATTCTTATCTGGCGTAATAATCTCAATAGACTTTTCATTAGCCTTTAGGGCTAAAAGTCCCGCCAATCGGTCAGCAACATCATGCAATTCTATATCATCTTTGGCGATATTAAAATCTGGTCTTTCAATTGCCTGCAAATCACCAAGATCGTCAATTATCTCTACCAAATGACGAGCAGCACGTGCAATATCTCTAGCATAATTGGCATAATTCTCTCTGATTGGTCCGTTTAATTTACTGCCTATTGTGTCGGCATTCGCAATTATTCGACCCAATGGCTGGCGAATTGCTGGTGCTAATTGAGACGCCACCATATTTTGATAAATATCATCAATATTTATTTCTGATACATCATCTTTATCAGATTCATTAATTTCATTAGATTTAAATTCATTGGTAATTGGGCTCAAATAACATTCATAACCTAAAAACTCATCTTTATCATTAAGCCTTGTAATCGCTGAAAAGTCATAAGGTTCCAAATATTGATTCAAATTGATAATGATACTTTCAATTTCATCTTTACTCTCAAATGTCTGTTCAATATTTGCGTGTATATCGTCATTGATATCCAATATATCGAAAATATTTTTACCCAGAAAATTACTGAATTTTTCCACGTTACGCTTGCCAGTCTGAAATGAGATTATATCGCTATTATCATCTGTTAAGAATAATATATCTTCACCTAAATCATTAAATAGTAATGCATCTTCTTCAGAAACCTTAGATCCTCTGATCTCTTTTTCATTCCAATTTAATATCGATAATATGGCTATATTATCTTCTAAATGGCTATCAACCCATAATGAAATATCAAAACCATCATCTGCAACTTGGACCATTCTTGATAATGGTAATTTTAATTTATGCGTCAATTGCGCTATCCGCGCTAATGCCGCTATGGCAAATTTACCATTATCGCTTCCGCCTGCTTGGATGTGCAACCTTCGCAACGCAGGGTCTGCAAAAAGCAATTTTCCATCTGCATCAACATGAGCTATGATCATATCATCGGAGATATTATCCACTTTTCAACCTCATTATATCTGACCATTCATGTAAATTTTGTAATGCAATCTTGGGTTCTACCGATAGATATTCATCAGATATCTGTACAAATATATTACTACTCATAATCTTTTGTTTTTTAAATATGATAGATAAATTTTCTAATGCTATATTTTTATCCATATCAACAGCTCTAAATAATAAAGCGCATAGAAGCGGTGATCTATCCGTCAAAACAGCCAAAATCATAGATCTATTAAGCGATGTTTTATACTCTAATAATGCAATAAATAATGGTGCATTTATATGTCGGTATCGCCAAAAAGATTCTATTTCTAAATTAGGGTTATTGCGTAGTAAATACATTAATTTACCTGAAGAGGCCATTATTGTCTCGGCTTCATTATAACAATTCAACCAATCTTGGGTGGCATCCATTAATTTGGGATCAATTGCCCCATCAATAATCTCAAATGTTGCTAAAATACGCCATGTTATTAGATGCAGATTTTCAGGTGAAAGTTCATAAAAATTACCAAGCTCAAATGATTTAGCGCGGCTCAAACCCAATGATAAAGTATTTAAACACTCTTTAATATCACCTGAAAATCTGCTCACATTGGCCTCATTACGCCAATTATCCGCAATATGTTCACCACTATCACTGCTCGATATTAGATTCTGTAATCGAAAAATTGATAAAAGTTCATCTAAAATAACAGGATCATTCATCAAACCAGATTCCATCAATATGGGATAGGCTTGGGACTTATCTGAAATTTTATTATACATCTCTGCATGCTGTAAAATTGAGCATTCAATATTATATATAATTTTATAAAGACTGTTTTTTATATTCGATAATAAATATTCATCGATAGGGAAGCTATTTACTGGGAAAATAAGATAAGGCAAACTGCGCCGCGCAGCCGTAAGACTGCGCGCACATTGCATCGCATTTTCCATAAATGATATTTGCTCAAAATCCTGAGACACAAAATTTCCTATTCTAATCTATTATCTCATTAGCGCATTAAAGTTAATTTCGTTTTAAGCTTAATTTGAAGACTTAGTGATGGTTTATTATTTTTTTAAATTATCACTAATCTGAGAGTTCAACAGGATTGTTCCACCAAATATCCACAAAGCATATAATATAGATATTATTATTATTGCATAGGATTGTATGTCGAATATTAGAGCCAAAACCATAAGGCAGAATATATCGCAAAATGAGAAAATAAAGCGATTATAATTTATCTCAAAACTTAATCTTTGGGCAGAATATCCTAATAAAAATATTATAATGGCACCACTAACGCTCCAAAGGTTATCTTTGGTATGAACTGTTACTATCAATATGAGGAATATACTTACATCGCTAATTATTTGCACAGATTTAATATCTGCATTAGGTTTTAAATTATTTTGGATTTTTCTAAAACAGCAACAAAAATAAGCTATAATTGCCAATATATAAGAAGCGATGCTAAATCCTAATATTGCGAAAATAATAGCTATAGCAAAAAATAAAAGATAGCCATAATTTATGGTATATTTATTCAAGAGTGAAAACTGTCCACCTCTCCACAAATAGAGTAATAAAAAACGAATGAGTGGGTAGAATAATATAGTTTCACAGAAACCTCGCAAATTGATAGCTTTAAGAGAAGATTTTATCTTAGCTTCGCTTAGACTTTTGGCAGCAGATCGTTCCGTAATTCTTATCAATGATGATGGCACAGATTCTATGACTTTTAACATACAGTCTTGTTGTAGTGCTATACGCAATAAAGTGGATTGAATGGCAGAATCTTCAGGCAGGTTTTCAATAGAAGATAATATATCACCTGTTAACCTTGCCAAGCCACTCCATCGATAATTCAAATCAATTAATTCAAATCGTGATAATTTATCATCATTCTCAAACACCAATATTTCAGAAGAAAGCGCATTCATCATATTTTCAATATGCTTATCGCTACTCAATACGCCATCAGAGATCATCAAAAATGAATCATCGCTTGCTAATATATCACCTAAAGCATCTAAGCGGCTTATAAATTCAACTTCTATCCCTTCGCTGCGCAGGTTTGTAGCTATTTGCAGCGTCATTGAATCGATTTTTTCTACAGCTATTATGAAACGGCTAATCCCAAAATTACGAAGCTGAACGATTTGGTGATATAATAGAGGTTCCCCTGCTACTTTAATCTGCTCTGTAGCGATTTTGTTATGAGATTGTTCGATCATTAACAGAGCTATGCTAACCAATGACTTAAATCCTTCAATAGCCTATTACAGGCCTAATATTAACATGATAGCATTAGAATTGGAATTTTTATTCTTTTAAGAATAGGCGTAACTTCACGCTATAACCAGAGGTCTCTATACTCAGCAGTCTCTAATTTTTTCAATAGCTGCACCCAATTCCCGAAGCACAACAGGATCACCTGGTGCACCTACAACGGCTGCATGCGCTAAATTTTTAATATCTTCTACACCAAAGCTTGCCGCTAAACTTTGCAGCCTCCACGCTGAATATTGCCAATTGGCATCACAACGTGAACGACTTAAAAGATCAAGTTGACGATCAGCACTATCAAAAAAAGCTATACGAAGCTCTGACATTAGTACAATATCATCACCTGCAGCTTCTTTAATAGCTGTTGCAAAGGAACCATAATCAGCGGACATATGATAAGTTTAGGGCTAATATGTTAACTTTACCTTTCTAAGCACAAAAAATATGGTAAACAGACAGTATGACTGGGGTAAAGAAACATAATATTAAGAAACCAACATCCATTGAAAATGGTACAGAGGATTATCTTTTTTCTGATAAATCAGCACCTTCTTATAATAAAGAGAAACCCATTTATCGTAAAGGTATAGATTTTCTCTCTTATAATAATGGAGAAAATTTTATGGCTTACACACCACAGAAAGCTGTTTCTTTAGATAAAAATTATAATTTAAACGCTGTGGATGATAGTTTAATTGACAATCAGCTTTCTAATAGTGATGGCTCTGAAACAGATTATGACACAAATCAAAATACTGAGAATGAATGGGTTTATGATGAAACTTATAACCAAAATACATCCAGATCATTAACAGCTTATTTCATACCCATTTTCTTTATTTCTGTCGCACTCGCTTGGAGCGCTTTTTTTATAATCTCAAATCTCAATATTTTAACGCCTGCTATCACTTTTCAGCAAATCTCATCGCTTATTATTAACTGGGCAACACCGATAATCCTAATCGCACTAAGCTGGCTCTTATTCATGCGTAATAGCACAGCAGAGGCATTGCGCTTTGGAGATGTTTCAAACAGCCTTCGTATTGAGGCGCAAAATGTTGAAGATAAGGTCCGTGAAGTTAATCAAGAAATTGCCTTAGCAAGAGATTTTCTCTCTCAATATAGCCAAGACCTTGAACATATTGGTCGGCATACCGCTGAGAATATTGTTAATGCTTCGCAAAAAATTGAATATGCCCTCAATAACAGTACTCAAAAAGCAGATATTTTAGAGAAAGTCAGTGAATCAACGCACAAAAATTTAGAATTATTAAGCAGGAAACTTCCCGTTGTTAACAGTGCGGCTAAAGATGCAACCAATTTAATCGGAAAAACTGGAATGGAAGCCATTGCGCAAGTGCGTTCTTTGGAACTTGCGCTGAAAGATAGTAATGAAGCAAGCACTCTTAATCTTCAAGAATTAGAAAAATTATCACTACAAAATAAATTAGTCTCAAATGATATTTTAACGCAAACAAAAGAACTCCAAGCTTTTAGTGAAGCAATGTCAGACAAAACCAAAAATGAGATTAGAGAGATTGCTGCAACAATAAAATCAGAATATAATGAATTTGATCTTGCCATCAGTGAGACAAGTAATAAACTCGACACGCAAAGTCAGGAAATTGCCGATAATCTCCATCAAAATGTTGAGAGACTCTCGCTTGCTCTGCAAGACTTGATTGATAGCAACCATATGGAAGATAATCATATCAATGATATGATAGCTAAAATTCGAGAGCATATTGATAAGAGCCAAGAGAAAATTGATGTCATTAGCGACAAAGCATCTGCACAAACGGCTAAGATGGCTTTTGCTATGACTGCTCTTAGAGAAAATAGCGACAGCGTTGAACAAGGCCTATCAAATAATCATGCGCAGGCAGAACTATTGATAGAGCGCTCTGAAAAATTATTATTAGCCCTAGATACTAGTTCGCGTGAATTAGATGAAACCATACCAGCCTCTGTCAAAAGATTAGATGAAACATTTGATTTGGTCGAAGCCCGTTTCAAATCCACATTCTCTAACATCAAAAAATTATCAGAGCATAGTGATAAAGTTAACAAGAAAAATAGTGCTATAGAAAAGCAATTATCCGCCTCTAAAGATCAGATAGAAGCCCTATTAGAAAAGCAAAATAATGAGGCCGATTTGAACAATGATAAAATCAACAAAATTTTATCAACCCTTCAGGAAAGCAAAGCCGCATTGGAAGAGATTAGCAATAGCGCAAATGGTATCTTCGCTGAACAGATTAAGAATGTGAACAATCAAATATCCGAAAGCCTAGAATTTTCCAGAGAAGCTATAAGCGAAAAAATAGATTTTAGTTCCCAAAGAATAGCCGAAAATGGTTCAACCATCATTCAAGAGACTATCGACAAACAAGTCGCCGCCATTGAGAATAATCTGCAAATATCGCTTGATATACATGTCAAAGCGGCCAGCGAAAATGTGGCCAAATTGCAATCGCAATTATCAGTTATCGAAGAAATGACCGATAATTTAGAAAAACGTCTCGAAGATAATTCCGTCGGATTTTCCAATGTGGGTGAAGAGAGTTTTTCTCGCCAAATGGCGCTACTGACTGAATCGCTTAATTCTACTGCAATTGATGTTGCTAAGATTATATCTAACGATGTTACAGATACAGCTTGGGCGGCCTATCTTAAAGGTGATAGAGGTGTATTTACTCGCCGTGCCGTTAAATTATTAACAGCAAGTGAAGCCAAGTTAATCGTTTCCCATTATGATGAAAATATGGAGTTTCGCGACCATGTAAATCGCTATATCCATGATTTTGAGGCTATGATGCGGGTTTTACTTAGTACCCGTGATGGTAATGCTATAGGCGTTACAATATTATCATCCGACGTGGGCAAATTATATGTGGCTCTAGCACAGGCAATTGAGCGCTTGCGCCATTAATCATTATTATATCCGATAACACTATACTCTAAGGTTCCCAAGCAATAGTTTCGGTCGTAATCCAACCAAAAGTATAATTGGCATAAAATAGTGCAAATAATAAACTTGCCAATATTGTTGCTCTGACAATTACAATCTTGGGCCTGAAATTAGCAGGTGCACTATCCGCCTGCCCTTTTATCTTGGTTTCACCTATTTCATCGTGAGTCTTAATGCCAATAGGCAGCATGATAAATGCTGATATCACCCAAAATAATATGTAAATGGCGAGGATTGATGTTATTTGCATTAAAGCTCCACGATCAAAACATTTACAATCGGTTTTTTGCCCGTCCAACGATGCGCACAACGGCGAACTGCTATACGCACATTCTCGCGTAATTTTTCTATATCAGATAACCATACATCCATAGCCGCAATAGCATCTTTATGGGCCTCCTCCAGGAAGCCATCCAAATCTTCATCCAGCGGCACTCCATTGCAATGGATTTCTAGCGCTTTTTCGGCCTCACCTTTTTTATTTAATACCAAAGCTACAGATATTTGCCCATGCATTGATATTTTGCGCCTCTCATTCATCGCAGCGCCATCGGCATCTATTAAAATATCGCCATCTAATACCAATCGTCCCGCCCGTTCATAACCAATATGCTCAGGTCCATTGGGCGCAAGTCGAATAAGATCGCCATTTTTTTGCACTATCTGCTTTTTAATACCGCATCGCGCACCGAAACGTGCCTGTTCCTTCATATGACGAATTTCACCATGAACAGGTAGCAAAATCTCTGGTCTTATCCAATCATACATTTTCGCAAGCTCGGGTTTTCCAGGATGTCCAGAGACATGGATATGCGCCTGTTTCTCTGTAATCATATTGATATTTTGTTCCGCCAAAGCATTTTGTATACGGCTAATCGCCAATTCATTGCCAGGTATTTGCTTGGACGAAAATATAACATGATCGCCTGCTTCTAATGCGATTTTATGGCTATCACTGGCTATTCTTGCTAGAGCAGCACGAGCTTCGCCTTGCCCACCTGTAGCAATAATCATAACCTCTGATCGCGGCAATTGCATAGCAGTATGGAAATCAACGGTTTGCGGAAACTCTTTGAAATAGCCATTGGCTTTACCAATTTCGAGCATCCGATCGAGTGAGCGACCCGCAATGCACAAAGTCCTGTTGGTGGCTTTGGCAACTTCGCCTAATGTTTGTAAACGCGCTGCATTGGATGCAAAAGTTGTCACCAATATACGGTTTTCCAAATCCTGTGTCACATCAATCAAATTGCGTTTTACATCGCCTTCAGACCCAGAATCCTGGTCATTAAATATATTGGTACTATCGCAAACCAATGCCAAAATATCTTTATCACCGATGGCCGTTAATTCTTCAGGTGATGTCGGCGTGCCAATCAGCGGTTCTTTATCAAGCTTCCAATCACCTGTATGAAATATATTGCCATGCGGTGTTTCAATAAACAGCCCATTACCCTCGGCTATGCTGTGTGCAAGCGGCTTATAAGTCACCGTGAATGGGTCTAGTTCAACCAATCCGCCTTCATCAACCACATGCAGATCAAGGCTCTTTATGTCATTCTCATCCAATTTATGACGAATAAGAGAGGCAGTAAATGCCGTGGCATAAAGCGGTACGCCTAATTCTTCAGCAAGATAAGGCAAGGCGCCAATATGATCTTCATGCCCATGGGTTAATATAATACCCAACAGATTATCTGCATTTTTTTCAATAAATTCCAAATCGGGAAGAACCAATTCTACACCAGGGTAATAAGGATCAGCAAAACTAATTCCCATATCGACCATCAACCATTTGCCATTACAGCAATAAAGGTTAACATTCATGCCAATTTCACCCGAACCGCCAAGCGCGAGGAATAATAATTCTTTTTTGGATTCGTTCATGAAAGCCTCTTAGCCTATTTTACGCTTGGCGGTTATATAAAATGGCTAAACCTTTCAAAGTTAGATTAGAGTCAATAATATCAAATAATGCATCATCACGGTGAAACAGAGCTGACAAACCTCCTGTTGCAATAACCTTTATCGGTTTATCAATCTCAGCTTTCATTCTGTTCATTAACCCTTCTATAAGTGAAAAATAACCCCAATAGATTCCTATCAAAATTTGATCTTGCGTATTTTTACCAATCACTTTTTTATGCAAGGGACGTTTTATCGCAATATGAGGCAATTGCGCAGCAGCAGCAGCCAGTGCATCACGCGACAGAGCCATACCTGGGGCAATTATACCGCCATTATAGCTGCCATCATCTCCAATATGATCGATGGTGGTAGCCGTACCGAGACTCACCACAATTAAATCACCTTCATGCTCTTGATGGGCGCCAATAGCATTCACAAGCCTGTCGCTGCCAACGCTCACTGGATTATCGACATTAATCGCAATGCCCCAATTTACCGAGTCATTTCGCGCAATTATAGGTTCAAGATTAAAATGATTGCGTCCCAAATTTTGTAAATGCTCTAATATGTTAGGAACCACGGTTGAAATTATTATAGCACTAACCGCTTTATGCTCTATCATTAACGGCATGAGCCAGCGCGCATAGGCATCGCCAGTACGATTTTCATCGCTGTCAATTTTCCAGCGCGCAACGATAGTGCGCCCATCAAGCAGTGCAAATTTTATATTACTATTTCCTACATCGACAGCGAGCAGCATATAAAACCCCTAATCCAACATAAATATATCGCCAGCATATATGCTGATAATTTCTTCATCTGCCAAGCGCAGCAAACAAGCACCATCATTTCCAATACCATCAAAATGTCCCACATAATCTTTATGGGCTATTTTTTGACCTTTTCCATGCGCATTTTTTAGCCAATAGTCGCGTATTATATCAAAACCATTTTCTCGCCATAGCCGTAGCCAATAGGCGAAATTTTCTACTAATATGTGCATAAATTCATCTGGGTCTGGTGCATCTATTCCTAACTCAGTCATGCTCGTGGCTGCGCGATCAATATTTTGCGGACTATGCACCAAATTAACACCCGTTCCCATAATGATCGCATCTTCATTGCGTTCCAATAATATACCGCAGATTTTAGAATTATCGACCAATATATCATTGGGCCATTTTATAAGCACATTCTTATCAGGAAGGAATTGTGCAATGCTCTGATGCAAAACATTCGCCGCTACAAATGCAATATTTGTTGCTGGGGGATCATGCGGTAATAGACGTATGATAGTGCTGGTATAGATATTGCCGTTGTTGGACACCCATTCACGCGCATTGCGGCCGCGTCCAGAGCCTTGAGATTTAGCACGCAGCCACAAACCCTCTGGCGCACCTTGCGATGCGCGCTCTAATAAATCGCTGTTGGTAGAGCCTGTGAAATCAACCGTCTCTATATTTGGATAGGCCCTAACCTCCATTGACGAATAAAAAGGTCCCAGCAACGGCGCTCCATTTGCTTAATATTGATATGGTTAAATAGCCCAAAGGCGATACAAATAGCGCCAAAACACCTCCAATCCAAACCAACATATTACTGTTGATATTTCCAATCACATTAACGGGCTTATCAAAATACATGACTTTAATAACTTTAAGATAATAGAAAGCACCAATCACTGAAGCCACAATACCGATAACAGCAAGCGGCAATAGATCAGCAGCGACGGCGGCTTGAAATACTTGTAATTTACCCCAAAAACCAAACATGGGCGGAATCCCTGCAAGCGAGAACATAAAGATCATAAATACAGCAGCCAGAACAGGGCGGTGTTTAGATAGGCCAGCAATATCATCAATATTATCGCGCATATTGCCGTCTTTATCTTCAAGTTGCATCAAGCAGATAAACCCGCCGAGCGTCATCGCTACATAGATAGCCAAATATACCAATAAAGCAGCAACACCGATTTGCGAAGCTGCAGCAAGGCCGATTAAAATGAAACCGATATTGTTAATCGAACTGTAGGCCAACAGGCGCTTGAGGCTCTTTTGACCAATTGCACCCAGCGCTCCAACCACGATCGACATAAGCGCAACGATAATAATGATTTGCTGCCACGCATCAACTTGGTTGGTAAAGGCCTCGCCAACTATGCGCACCAATAATGCAGTAGCCGCTACTTTTGGTGCGCTGGCAAAAAAGGCTGTAATCGGGGTTGGCGCGCCTTCGTAAACATCGGGTGTCCACATGTGAAAAGGTGCGGCACTAATTTTAAAGGCCATCCCCGCAAGCATGAACACAATACCAAATGTCGCGCCCATGCTCAATTCGCCCGATAGAGCCGAATTAATCGTTAAAAAGCTAGTTGATCCCGTAAATCCATAGACCAATGAAATACCGAATAATAATATACCACTCGCCAGCGCCCCTAGGATGAAATATTTCAATCCCGCCTCGCTCGATTTGACATCATTGCGGGCAAAACTTGCCAATACATAAGCTGCTAAAGAGTTTAATTCCAAACCGATATAGAGCGACAAGAGATCAACCGCCGATACCATTATCCCCATACCAACAGCCGCAAATAGGATTAATACGGGAAATTCGGCTTTCATCACGCCCTTTTTCTCCAGGAAGCGCGGGGCGATTAATAATGTGATGGCAGATGCCAGATAGATGAGTAATTTGCTAAAACTGCTGAACCCATCGGCGCGATATTGCCCAAAGAAGGCATCGCCGCCAAATTCAAAAGCTTCGTTGGTCATGATAATCCAAGCATAATAACTCGCCGCAATTAAGGGGGCGATTGATATATAGCATATTTGACGGCCCAAATTGGGTCGCCATGCAGCAAGCAATAAAAGAAGTAATCCACTAAAACTTAAAATGAGTTCTGGGCGCGTGTAGAATAGATCATTCTCGGTCATTACTGCGTGTTCCCTGATGCTTCTTGCTCTATTGTGTCACTATCACCCTCTCCACCTGTACGATATTGCGCAGTACTAGGGTCATTGGCGATGAATTTACCGTCTAAAACTGGTGTCGCTGACTCTACGCGCTGCACGATTTTGCTGACATCATCGCGTATAGGCGCGATAAAGCTCTCGGGATAAATACCCATCCACATAACAGCCGCTGCAATTGGTGCAAGTAGCCAGAATTCACGCATATCCAAATCTTCCATTGCTGCTGCATCGATATTCTTTTGTTCGCCAAATGCAATACGGCGATAGAGATAGAGCATATATCCCGCACCTAATATAATCCCTGTTGTACAAATCAAGGCCGCCCAGGTGGACACTTTATACACACCTGTTAGAGCCAAAAATTCACCGACAAATCCGCTCGTCCCTGGTAGGCCTATAGAAGCCATAGTGAACAATAAAAAGAAAGTCGCATAGATTGGCATATTGATGGATAGGCCGCCATAACGGTCAATTTCGCGCGTATGCAAACGGTCATAAATCACACCAACGCATAGGAATAATGCACCAGATACAAGGCCATGGCTTAGCATAACTATGATGGCGCCTTCTAAGCCTTGTTGGTTGAAAGTGAATAAACCGACGGTAACAATGGCCATATGAGCGACCGATGAATAAGCGATAAGCTTTTTCATATCCTGCTGCACCAAAGCGACCAGAGATGTATAAATCACAGCAACCATAGAGAGGCCAAATATCAACCAGATAAATTGCGCTGATGCATCAGGAAACATCGGCATAGAGAAACGCAAGAAACCATAGCCGCCCATTTTTAATAGCACACCAGCCAAGATTACGCTGCCCGCTGTTGGAGCTTGAACATGCGCATCAGGAAGCCAAGTATGTACGGGCCACATCGGCATTTTCACTGCGAAACTGGCAAAAAATGCAAGCCATAGCCATGTTTGCGCTTCTGTGCTAAAATCATATTGCAGCAATGTAGGAATATCTGCAGTGCTGGCTTCTTGGATCATCCAAATCATGGCAATCAACATCAATACCGAGCCAAGCAATGTATAGAGAAAGAATTTATAGCTGGCATAAATACGGTTCGTTCCACCCCAAATACCGATAATTAAATACATGGGGATAAGGCCCGCTTCAAAGAAAATATAGAAAAGCATCAAATCTTGGGCCGCGAAGACACCAATCATCAATACCTCCATCAAGAGGAAAGCCGCCATATATTCGCTAACGCGCTCTTTAATCGCACGCCAGCTTGCGCCAATACAGATAGGCATCAAAAACACAGATAGCATGATGAGCATCAGCGAAATACCGTCTATGCCAAGTTTCCAACCAATCGGTCCGAACAAATCAGCACTCTCGGTAAATTGCCACTGCGCACCGCCAATTTCATATTGCGTCCAGAGCCAAATACCGAATAATAGATTAATCAGCGTAGCTCCAAGGGCCAAGAAACGCGCGCTATGAGCGCTGGCAACCAAGCATAGCATCGCTGCGGCCAATGGTACGGCCAACATCATCGATAAAATAGGAAAATCTGCGTTCATAATTATCGTACCATCATCCAGCTAATTGCAGCAACCAATCCCAATAACATGACCAGCGCATAAGTATAAATATATCCTGATTGGAGGCGCACGGCTAGTACACTGCCATATTTCACGACACTTGCCGCACCATTCGGGCCAAAACGGTCAATGATACCAATGTCACCGATCTTCCAAAATTGCTTACCAAGCCAAAAAGATGGTTTGATGAAAAGGAAATCGTACAGCTCGTCAAAATACCATTTGTTGAGGAAAAATTGATATAGCGGTTGGAAAGTTTTGGCCAATCTTTGCGGCGCATCATTGGATAGTAAATACATATAGATCGCAATAAACAGTCCTGTCAGCATCGCCATGGTCGATGATAATTTCACCCATAATGGCACTTCATGCAATGCATTGACCAAATCTGCATTGAAGTAGATCGTGCTTTCTCGCCAAAATTCAATCCCGCCCTCTGCTGCATAAATAAATTCATATTTAAACATATAACCAGCAGCCACCGCACCCACGCTGAGTACCAATAATGGTATGAGCATGGAGAAAGGACTCTCATGCGGATGATAACCGCCTGTTGTATCATCCCCTGCTTCTTCGGCTGTTTTATGAACACTATGCTGAATATGCTCGCTATTAATCCAGCGCGCTTTGCCCCAAAATGTTAAGAACATGAGACGCCAGCTATAAAAGCTGGTGAGAAGTGCAGCAAAGACACCAATAAAGAATGCATAACCGCTATAGGTTCCGCTGCTGGCAAAAGCGGCTTCGATGATAGCATCTTTTGAGTGGAAACCAGCAAGACCGCCAACTCCGACAATACCAACACCCGTAATCGCAAGCGTGCCCGCCATCATAGCCCAAAAAGTAATTGGAATATGTTTACGAAGGCCTCCATAATAGCGCATATCTTGTTCATGGTGCATAGCATGTATCACGCTACCCGCGCCAAGAAATAATAATGCTTTAAAGAAAGCATGCGTAAAGAGATGGAACATAGCAGCGCTATACGCCCCTGTGCCTGCAGCAAAGAACATATAACCCAATTGCGAACAGGTGGAATAAGCAATAACCCGCTTAATATCGGTTTGGACCAGTCCAACAGTAGCTGCAAAAATAGCCGTTGTAGCGCCAACAATCGTAATCATGTTCAGCGCAAATTCGCTAGTTTCAAAAACTGGAGAGAGACGGCAAACCATGAATACACCTGCGGTCACCATAGTTGCGGCATGGATTAGCGCCGATACAGGTGTTGGTCCTTCCATCGCATCGGGCAGCCAAGTGTGCAGACCAAGCTGTGCTGATTTACCCATCGCACCGATGAATAATAAAACACAAATCAGACTCATTACATCAACGCGCATACCCAAAAAACCAATACTAGAACCCGCATAAGAAGGCGCTGCATCAATAATCTCTGGGATAGAAACCGTACCAAAGACCCA
>CALDZL010000066.1 GCA_937944295.1 uncultured Sphingorhabdus sp. | reverse complement strand
AATGCCCTATTCTTTCCGTGTCTTTATGCAAGCCTTTGGGCATATTCAACTATAAAGCGCTTATGGTAGCAACGGATAACAGGATAAATCATCCGCAATTTCAATAGGACCATCATAATTTTTGCGAATTGCGGCATTTATCCGTTCTTGATCCTTCAAAGCGCGCTGCATATGATGCGTTAATATAAGCTTTTTTGCTCCGATAGCCTTGGCTGCTTCACCAATAGCAGTGCCATCGCGGTGTAATCCGCGCGGTTGTCCATCATCCATAGAGATAGCATTGTGCATAATAAGTATATCAGCTTGACTATTTTTGGTTTGCTCGGTGAAATCCTCGCTTAAATAGCTTTGATCGCCAGCAAATATTATTTCTTTGCCTTTTGTACGCACCATATAAGCAAGAGCAGGCACAGAGAGATGATGAACTCCAATAGCATCAACTTCTATGCCATCTTTGTTTAGGACATTTGAGGCATTATTATCTTTAACCGATATATTGAGTGGTTTTAATTTTGGAAAATCATTGCTGCCATCAAGATAGGGAGAGAGGTAGGCGAGCATGCCATTATTGCCGACGATACTGACGAGTAGCTGCGATGTAGAGGGAAAGGCATCACTTCCCTCTGGTCCAGCTATCATCAGTTCTTTCCTGCGTTTGGTGAAACTGCCAGCATTTAACAAGGATGGCAGTCCGCCAATATGATCGCCGTGAAAATGGGTGAGTAATATGGCATCATGATCTTCAAATTTTGCACCAGATTGGCCATATCGCACAAAAGAGCCTGCACCAGCATCTACTAATATTTTCGCTTTACCATCAATCCAGACAATATTGCTGGCCCCTGCGCGTCCATCATCAGCCAATGGACCGCCAGAGCCCAATATTTGCAAGGCAAGGCTGTTATTTTGACAAGCTTTAGGGTCTGTTGCTTCAGAGTCTATTGGTTTAATATTTTCAGAGCAAGCAGGAAGCAATAGGGATATGAAGACGGTTAAACCACAAATTCTGCGCATCATAATAAATCTCTCTTTTACATGGTTGAATTATCATAGCTATTGACCTTGAACCATTGTTTCTGGCTAATAACAATCAAGAATCGACTCATAAGAGCCTAATGATGGGGGAATGCTGCAAAGATTTGGATTTTAGATATAAAATCTATTAGCTAATATCAGCGTCAGTTGAGCCTATCATACTGAATATAAGATATTGAAACCATAATATATTTATTTGCCGTTCAAAACATAGTTTAACATATAAAGGAATTTAGAATGGAATTCACACAAGATCGCACCATAAAAATAGTTGCTATTTTGCTACTTTTAGCGGCCATTACACAACCTATTTATACAGCTCTTTATGTCGGTGCTCCTGAGTTTGATAGAAAGTTTTTATGGGGATTGGAGGGGTTATTATTCGTTTTGCTCATGGCTTTTGCAGGTTCTGCTCTGGTGATGGCGAAACGTTATACATTAGGGTTTTCCGCTATTGCATTTAGCGCGGTTCTTAATCTCATTCAGGTTGGTATTGGTTTAACGCAATTTGGTCCATTTGGGGCTGCCGCTAAAGTAAATGTTGAACTTGGAGATGTAGCTTCGTCGGTCGTTGCATTCTCATTCTTTGGTTATAATGCGGCAAAAATTTTGCTGGGTTTGGCAGCTATCATTTTTGGCATGGCTAAAATGAATGAAGGCAATAAGGCCTTGGGCGGCGCAACAGCATTGGTTGGGGCCATTGCCTTTGTAGCCAATACAATAGTGATGATGTTTGGTTTGCAGGGCTTTTTGCCCTCGCCAGTCGCTGGCGGTTCAGGAGTATTGGCGACACTCCTCTTGTCATTATGCTTACTGAGTATCAGCAAAGAGAGGTGATGCTATTTTTGCAACGGGTTGCGATCAATATATTGTGACCCGTTGCGATATTAAATGGTTTATCGGTCTGGAATTATTGAAAACATACTCATGAAATATAATTTTCAATAAACTCAACTCTACTATGGATTGATGTTTTTGGAACTTGGATGGTTTCCCAACCTAGATTTGCTAATTCTGTCATTATAGCATCATATTCATCTAGTGCTTGATTGAAACTCTTGTTCCGAATTTCATCTTGAACATAGATTTCTTGCCAGGGAGCTAGCACGAATATTGGTTCTCGATAGGGCCGCGCCTTAATCGCATTGATAAGTTTTTGAGGAGGATTGACTTTTAAGCTATTGAACCAAGCAATATTGTCAACGAGACCTCGGTCAGAAAATACAACATTCCCATGCTCTTTATATTTTTTCATAGAGGTTATCGTATGATCGACCAGTTTTTCACCGAAAGCTAAACCATCTTTCCACGGTAAAGCAGTTCCAGAGGTGCGCAGTTGCTCCTCTACTATTATTCGACCGGACTCTTTTATGATGCTATAATTCCGTTCAGAAATCGCATTAATAAGCGACGTTTTGCCTGCACCAGAAGCGCCAGTGATAAGATAGATTGATGGTTTATTATTCAAAATATCTTATCACTTTCTGAGCTTAATCCGCAATTTTCTTGGCTTCTTTTTTACGCACATTGGGATCAAGATGCCGTTTTCTGATGCGGATTGATTTTGGCGTGACCTCAACCATCTCATCATCATCAATATAGGCAATGGCTTGTTCCAGCGTCATAATGGTAGGTGGGGTAAGGCGGATCGCATCATCCTTGCCAGTGGAACGGAAGTTGGTAAGCTGCTTTGATTTGAGCGGATTAACTTCCAAATCGCCAGGCTTTGCATTTTCGCCGATAACCATACCTTCATAAAGGGGGGTATTGGGACCAATAAATAATATGCCGCGATCTTCAAAAGCATTCAGCGCATAAGCTGATGCTGCACCTGTTTCTTTGGAAATGAGCACACCATTGGCGCGTCCATCAATTTTGCCTTTATAGGGGCCATATTTTTCGAACAAGCGGTTCATAATGCCTGTGCCGCGTGTATCAGAGAGAAATTCGCCATGATAACCGATTAGGCCGCGTGATGGAGCAGAGAAGGTGAGGCGGGTTTTGCCGCCGCCGCTTGGGCGCATTTCGGTCAGGTCGGCCTTACGTTTTTGCATTTTCTCAACAACGGTACCGCTATGTTCGTCATCAACATCGATAACAACGGTTTCATAGGGTTCTGTACGGCCGCCATTTTCATCTTCGCCATAGATGACGCGTGGGCGTGAAATACCCAATTCAAAACCCTCGCGGCGCATGGTTTCAATCAGAACGCCCAGTTGTAATTCGCCGCGACCTGCGACTTCAAAGCTATCTTTATCGCTCGACTCTGTGATCTGAACAGCAACATTGGTTTCGGCTTCGCGTGCTAAGCGATCACGGATCATACGGCTG
>CALDZL010000065.1 GCA_937944295.1 uncultured Sphingorhabdus sp. | reverse complement strand
TATCGAGCAAATGGAGCAACTGGGTGCAAAGCGCGATAGGATAATATGCGCAATTGGGCCTTGTATCGCGCAAAAAAGCTATGAAGTTGATTTGGCTTTTTTTGAGCGTTTCATGGACGATGATAATAGCAATGAGCATTTTTTCAAAGCAGGGAAAACAGGGCATTATCAATTCGATATAGAGGCTTACGCCGCATCGAGATTGGCCAAGGCTGGCATCACCAATATCGCATGTTTGGGTCAAGACACCTATAGTCAGGATGCTATGTTTTACAGCTACCGAAGGTCATGCCACAGAAGCGAAGAAGGCTATGGACGGCAAATATCACTCATCGGTATGACGCATAATAAGGCCGCATCATGACAACGCAGCGCATGGGATTATGGGGCGGCATTGTGCTTTTCATCATCATGCTACTTAGCCCTGCCCCGCAAGGCATAGAGGCAAGCGCTTGGAATGCAGCGGCTTTGGTTTTATTAATGGCAATATGGTGGATGAGCCAGGCCGTTCCACTAACGGTTACCGCTTTATTGCCATTTTTGGCCTTGCCAATGATGGATATTATGGATGCGCGTGCTGTCGCTGCGAAATATTATTCCCCTATTTTGTTTCTCATTCTCGGCGGGGCATTTATCGCGCTAGCTATAGAACGAACGGGTTTGCATAGGCGCGTTGCACTGTTCATTGTTAGCAAAACTGGCAATAGCACGATCAGCCTCTTATTGGCTTTCATGGCTGCCACTGCCTTTTTATCGATGATCATATCCAACACATCGACCACGCTGATTATGATACCGATTGCATTAGCAGTGCTGAGCGCGGGCGGCGTGAAAAAATCTGAAACTGTCGGTTTTGCTGGAGCGCTGATAATGGGTATTGCCTTTGCCGCATCTATTGGCGGCCTAGGAACATTAGTGGGATCTCCTACCAATGCTATTGCCGCGGGCCTGATTAATCAACAACTCGGTATTGATATTAATTTTCTCACTTGGGCCAAATATGGCTTGCCGATTGTGATTGTCGGTATCCCGCTGTGCGCGTTGATTTTGGCTAAGGTACAAAAATTATCGGATCATCCTTTTGATGTTATAGCGGCTCAGCAAGCGATTGGTAGCAGCGGTAGCTGGAGCAGTGCGGAAAAAAGGGTCGTGATAATCGTCATGATTGTCATAGCAGGGTGGATATTTCTGCCTTTCTTACAATCTATCACGCCAGATGGGGCGCTCACCGATGGTAGCATCGCAATTGCAGGAGCTTTAGCCTTATTCATCATTCGTGAAGGCGGCAATGTAGAGAGTCAAAAGCTAAGAGAGCAAAATTCAAGCCATCAAAAATCACGCCCCCTACTCACATGGGATGAAGCCAATAAAGCGCCGTGGGGCGTCATTATGATGTTTGGCGGCGGGCTAGCCCTAGCCGCTGGGATTACAGAATCTGGCTTAGCCGCATGGCTTGGTACGGCGCTTGAACAATTTTCAACCATTCATCCGCTCATCATTGCTTTCATCATTGTGACTTTGATTATCATCATCACCGAATTTGCATCCAATGTCGCCACTGCAACAGGTATCATACCCATAATAGCGGCTCTTGTTCTGGCCACAGGCGCAGACCCTTGGGGGCTAGCTATACCAGCCGCTATGGCCGCCAGTTGGGGCTTTATGCTACCATCGGGCACAGGCCCAAATGCGCTGGCATGGTCCACGGGACATATCAGCTTGCCCAAAATGCTTACCGCGGGTTTGATAATTGACCTTATAGGTATTCCGCTCATTGCATTGAGCGCATGGATAGTAGCTGCACTATAAATATCTCTCATGAAATCCATAAGATAGTTACAATAGATAATCATTTTTTACGTCTTGTATATGATGATAAATTCGGGCAAATAGACGGCAATGGATAATATGGCCGACTTTAGCGAGAAGATCGCACCAGACGGAGGTTTAACGCTCGAACTTTCTGGCCAATTGACGATTTGCCATATCGGCCAGTTTGATGAAAGATTGCGCGAGTTGGATGGCCAAGTCAATCAAATCGACATTAGCGATATAGGCCCTATCGATACGGTAGGAGCATGGCTCATATTTCGCACAGCGCAAATTAATGATGCCCAAATTGTCGGTAACAATTCTGAAGCAGAACGCCTTATCGACGAATTATCAGAAAACCCCGTTGATGATGTAGCGCCAAGCTTCAGACAAAATCCTGCAAACCATATTTTTGCGGAAATAGGCGAATCAGTGATGAGTGTGTTTAAGACTATGCTCAACTTCACAAGCTTTGTTGGCCAAGTTATTGTTACTGTTTTCACAGTTTTCCTGCACCCGTCTCGCCTGCGTATTAACGCCATCATTCAACGTTTTGATATGGTCGGTGTTAGAGCGCTTGCAATTGTGGGCCTTATGAGCTTTCTTATTGGCATTGTTGTTGCACAACAAGGCGCCGTACAATTGCGGCAATTTGGCGCAGAAGTATTCACTGTCAATTTGGTAGGGCGATTAACATTTCGCGAACTAGGCGTGCTGATGAGCGCAATTATGATAGCAGGACGTTCTGGTTCTTCCTTTGCTGCGCAAATTGGGACAATGAAAATTACCGAAGAAATAGATGCGATGCGGGTTATTGGTGTTTCTCCTATCGAAGCTCTCGTACTTCCTAGGGTATTTGCAACCGTCATCATGATGCCTTTGGTCGGCTTTTATGCTTGTTTAATGTCCATTATAGGTGCTGGTTTGCTTACATGGATAGTATTAGACATGCCGCCCGTCACTTTCACGGATAGAATCAGAGAAGTCACCCCGATAACGGACCTTTATATCGCCATGATCAAAGCCCCTGTATTTGGGGCAATCATTGCGCTCGCAGGTTGTTTCCAAGGGATGCAGGTTAAAAACAACGCTGAAGAGGTTGGTTTTAGAACCACTGCGGCCGTGGTGCAGGCTATTTTCTTGGTGATTGTCTTGGATGCATTTTTCGCCATCTTCTTCACAGAGATTGGCTGGTAAATGAACAACAAACCTCATGATGGTGATGCAATATTACGCGTAGAAGGCCTCAACAATAGTTTTGGCTCGCAAGTCATTCACGATAATTTGGACCTTAAATTACGCAGGGGCGAGATTTTGGGTGTTGTTGGTGGCAGCGGTACGGGCAAGTCTGTATTGATGCGTTCCATCATTGGCCTACAAAAAGCAACGCATGGCAATATCCATATTTTCGACAACCATGTTTTTGGTGAAGATGCGCCCTCTTCCGATCAGAGATCAAATATAGGCCGAGTCAATTATATTGATAGTGAAATACGCCGAAAATGGGGTGTATTATTCCAGGGCGGAGCATTATTTTCAACACTAACCGTTGCCGAAAATATTCAAGTACCCTTGCGTGAATATTATCCCCATTTCAGCCAATGCCTACTCGAAGAAATAGCCGCCTATAAAGTAAGATTAAGCGGCCTACCGAGCAATGCGGCGGCAAAATATCCCTCTGAATTATCGGGCGGAATGAAAAAGCGTGCAGGCCTTGCCAGAGCATTAGCGCTTGACCCAGAATTGCTGTTTTTGGACGAACCTACAGCGGGCTTAGACCCTATAGGAGCCGCTCAATTTGACAATTTAATCCGAGAACTGCAAACCGCACTTGGCCTGTCCGTATTCCTTATCACCCATGATTTGGATACATTATACGCTATATGTGATCGTATCGCGGTACTCGCCGATAAACATGTGGTGGCAATTGGAACAATAGATGAATTATTGGCATATGATCATCCTTGGATTAATGAATATTTCCTTGGTCCAAGAGGCCGTGCTGCCAATAATGCTGGCAAGTAAGCTATGAAAAAGGCATAAGAAACTATGGAAACGCGATCAAATTATGTAATTGTTGGTATTGTTACCTTCATTCTTGTGGGGCTTTTAATCGGCTTTACGGTTTGGTTGGCCCGTTTTAACGATGGCGAAACCAAAGAATATGATATTTTCTTTAAATCTGTGGGTGGCCTCAACAATGGCTCTTCTGTTGCTTACTCAGGTGTGAATGTTGGTCAAGTTACCAAAGTTGATCTATGGCGTAATGACCCAGAATTTGTCCGTGTCCGCATTACCCTAGATGCAGATACTCCCATATTAGAAGGCACAGTCGCAACCATTTCTGGCGTTGGTTTTACGGGCGTTTCCGAATTACAATTGAGCGGCGGTCTGCGCGGCGGCAATGAAATCAAATGTCCCAAGACCGACCCCGAGGCCGTTTGCCCCGATGGCGTACCAATCATTCCAACAAAACCTGGCGCACTGGGAGAATTGCTCAGCAACGCCCCTTTATTAGTGGAGAGAATGGCAACATTGACGGAACGCTTGACCATTCTTCTATCTGACGAAAATCAAAAATCTTTAAGCAATATTCTCACAAATGTGGATCGCTTAACGGGATCATTGGCCAATCAAACGGTTGATATTGGTAGCACTATAACGCAATCAAAACAGACATTAGTGCAAGCTGAGAAAACTCTGCAAAAAATAACCGCACTAACTGAAAAAACCAGTGGGTTTATAGACACCAACGGTAAAGACCTAGTAAGCGACCTTAAGCTGACTCTCAAAACAGCACGTACCAGCCTTAACGCACTGGAAAATACAATGCAAAATACGAGCCCAGCACTAGAGAGTTTAAGCGAACAGACAATACCACAAACCAACAAATTACTGCTCGATTTGCAACAGCTATCTCAGTCTCTAAATTCGGTTACGGATAAATTAGATCAACAAGGTGCAGGTGCATTATTAGGACCGCCACCACTACCAGATTATAAACCAGACAATTAAGGTACAGCAATAATGAATAAAATTACATTCCCAATTGCATTATCACTATTGATGCTTACCAGCGCATGCGTAAGTCTAGGCAATACAGAAGCACCACCCGCATTTTTGGTCCTTACGGCACAAACATCAACCAATGAAGATATTTTAAATAGCGGCAGTGCAGAAGATTCCATATTGGTATCTATACCCGATGTCCCAAGACGCATTGATACCAATCGCATTCCTGTTCAAATTAGTGATAGCAGTATTGCTTATGTTCCAGGTGCTTATTGGGCCGATAAGCCTGCTAAATTAATGCAAGAATTAATCGCTGAGACTATTACGGCTTCTAGCGGAAAATTAGTATTAGATGTTGCGCAAAGCAAAGGGCAATCAAAAAATATAATATCTGGGACCCTATCGCGATTTGGCATTGATGAAGAAAAATCAGTAGCGATAGTGCGTTATGATGCCATTAAATTAAGTGCGGAAGGCAAAATAGAAAAACGCCGTTTTGAAGCACGCCGCAATATAAACATCATTGAAGCAGACCAAGTAGGACAGGCGCTTAACGAAGCAGCAAATGAAGTGGCAATTGCTATAGCAAATTGGATAGGCTAAAAGAAAAAGCTATAACGTCTCTACATCAATTTTTGGAATAGGGCTTGTAAAACCTTCTCCTGTAGGCCAGTCGCTGTGCGTGATGGCCATTACCTTGAACAAACGACCCATCTCATTTTCTGTAATCAATCTAAGCCGAGCAGCATTAATCTCTTCGGCCCGTTCTGGATGCATATGAAGTAAATTTTCTGACCGAACATTAATTCCCAAATTTTCTAACCAATCCCCTTGGTTAATAGGGCCAGATAGTTGCATATTGCGCAATCTCGCAATATTGGCAATTTCCATAAAGTTCACATGGGCCGTTATATCTCTTTTACCAGGGTCTTCAAATGGATTGGCAAATTTATGATTAGAGACAGATTGTAATGTATTACCATATCCGCTGGCATCATAGCCATAATCAATGATAAGCAAAAAACCACCTTGTTCCTTGATACGATTAATCAATTCATAGATAATATCACTGGTCTGTGGGTTGGTTTCATAGATTGAATCGACGGGTACGTTTTTAAGATCATTAGGAATAAAATTACCCATGTCCGTTGTTCCTGGCATGGCGATAAAGCTGTTACCCTTATCATTGGTGATTACCCTCTCACGCCATCCACTGTGTGTTGCAATAAATTGACGAATGGGAAGCGCATCAAAAAATTCATTGGCAACAATGAATAATGGTCCATCTTCGGGCAGTTCTTCAATATTTGAGCAAAGATTAGCCTCAGGCATTGCTTCCATCTGTTTTACACGCAATGTCTCGCTTGACTCCACAAAAAATGGTGCAGGTCTGAAATCAAAATTATTGGTGGTCCGCAAAATGTCTTTAGCTAAAGTCCCTCTACCTGGACCCAATTCAACATAATTAACATTACGCGTATGACCAGCACGAATCCATATATCGGTCATCCAAATACCAATTAACTCACCAAAAATTTGACTAATCTCTGGGGCTGTTACGAAATCACCATTTACACCCAATGGATCATGATCATTATAATAAGCATCATTGGCAATATGCATATATTCTGAAACGCTTATTGGCCCATTAGCCGTTATTTGCTTCGCTATTTGTTTCGCTATTATATTATCTAGTTGATCAGATGTCTTCCTATCAAGCAATACTATCTTCCTCTGTGATTACCTCAGTCCGTTCTTGACGGCCTCTGGCTGTTACAACCAAATAGATACCAATTATTATCATAGGTATGGTTAACCACTGCCCCATGCTTAACCCTGTCTCTTCCACAACCCAGATTAAATGACTATCAGGTGCCCTAAAGAATTCAATGATAAACCGTGAAAAACCGTATATCATAGCGGCCAAACCAAATAAGAACCCAGGCATATAACGCACGCCAGTTCGCCAAAATAATGGCCATAATATTGCTGCCATTAATAACCCTTCTAAGCCCGCTTCATAGAGTTGACTGGGATGACGCACAATTTCTCCGCCCGTTGGAAAGACCATCCCCCAAGCAACATCGGTTTGTTTACCCCATAATTCCCCATTAGAGAAATTCGCCATGCGCACCAAAAACGTCCCAAAGGGAACACAACATGCTATATAATCGCAAATACGCAAATAATTTAAGCCATTTTTGCGTTTAAATAGCCACAGTGCAAATAATACACCCAAAGTGCCACCATGTAGAGACATACCGCCCTGCCATACTTTGAATATATCGAGCGGATTGGCCAAAATATCAGGCTTATAAAATAATATATATCCCAAACGACCACCAAATATAACACCCAATGTGATATAGAGAATTAGATCTTCCGCATGCTGCTGGGATAGCGGGGCTCCAGGTATTTTGATTAATTTGGTCATATACCAATATCCCAGCATGATCATAACCAAATAACTCAGCGAATACCAACGAATGGGAAAAGACCCTATTTCAAAAGCCACAGGGCCTATCCCTAGATCTTTCCAATAGATCACATCAGATGAAAGTGTCGCACTTACGGTTAAAAATTCAAAAATCACTCTATATTCCCCTAACGGTTTTGACTTTCTTATACAGGCAAATAGAAGAGGTATAGTGAAAATTTAGGAGAGATTCGATATGCCAACCCAATTAGATCAGGCTATTCAGATGGTCGTTACAAACCTCATGGCTAATGATGGGCCTTTATCTGTTGATATTGTTAATAAAATCGGCGTAGATATGCCAATGCTGAAACATGCGCCAGTCACAGTTACTGACTATTTAGCGCATTATTGCAACGAACATGCAGACACAGAATTTTTGGTTGATGGCGATATTCGTCTTACATTTGGGCAATGTTATGCTGATGCACGCATTTTAGCCGGTGGATTGGTTGAAGGCCATGGCCTTAAAAAAGGTGACCGCGTTGGTATAGCCGCGCGCAACTCTGCTAATTGGATGATCGCTTATATGGCGATATTAATGGCTGGCGGTGTTGCAACATTGCTGAATGGTTGGTGGAAAGGCGGCGAATTAACCGACGGCATTAAATTGGTAGATTGCACTTTCGTTTTGGCCGATGAACAGCGTGCAGAGCGCCTAAAGGATGAAGACATTGGGGATTGTATTATATTGCCCATACACCATGATTGTGCCCCATTAGAAGGCCTAGCATGTCTGACCGAAAAGGGCGGAGATGCGAATACATCGCTGCCTACTATTGGTGCTCTGGATAATGCCACCATTCTCTACACATCGGGATCAACGGGCGTCTCAAAAGGGGCTTGTTCAGACCACCGCGCCGTTGTCCAAGGAGCCATGAGCTATTATTCACAGCAGATAGTATTGGCCAAGTTAATGGAGATGACTGGTATGCCCCCTGCTGGGCAAGCCTGTGCTTTGGTTAATGTACCACTGTTTCATGTCACAGCCTCTATCCCACTGGTGCTACAAAGTTTTGCCTTAGGCCGCAAATTAATTCTCATGCCCAAATGGGATGCCGAAGAAGCCATGCGCCTTATCGAAAAAGAAAAAGTTACTTATTTTGTTGGCGTACCATTGATGAGCATTGAAATGGCATCCCATCCGAAAAAAGACCAATATGACTTAACAAGCTGTACAGCCTTTGCAGCGGGCGGCGCGCCGCGCCCTGTTGAGCATGTCAAAAAAATCAAAGAGGAAATGTCTTGGGGTTTCCCATTGCTTGGTTATGGCCTAACCGAGACTAATGGCGTTGGTTGCGGTAATTTTAATGAAAACTATCTCGCCAAACCTAATAGTACAGGTCCTGCGTCAAAACCTATTGTTGATGTCGCTATTATAGATGCAGATGGCAATCACATACCGCAAGGCGAAAGAGCGGAAGTTTGTATAAAAACAATCGCTAATTTTAATAGTTATTGGGGCAATGAAAAAGCAACCAAGGAAGCCTTTACCACTGATGGATATTTCCGAACTGGCGATATTGGTTACTTAGATGAAGATGGATATTTGTTCATCGTCGATCGCCTAAAAGACATAATCATACGCGGCGGAGAAAATATCAGTTGCCCAGAGGTTGAAGCAGCAGCCTATGAACATGATCAAATTGTCGAGCTTTCGGTATTGGGAATTAGTGATGAAAAATATGGTGAAGTCCCAGGCATTATTTATGTAACCAAGGGTGATGCACCATTGAGCGCTGATGCATTTAAAGAATTTATAGGATCGAAAATCGCGCCCTTTAAAGTCCCTGTTCATTATTGGCAACATACAGGTGAATTACCGAGATTAGGAACGCAAAAAATCGATAGAGTTGCTTTACGCAAAATATTCAATGATCGCGTAACTACATAATAGTAGATATATGGTTTTGTAATGCTTGTCATCATGGCCGATAAAGCTATGATGGCCGCATGCAATTTCTATCTTCCAAAATTAGCAACCAACGCGCCATTATAAATCGCCGTGCACTAAGCGATGAAATTAATATTCTAGCCAAAAGTCTGGGGGAAAAAGCACGGCAACCGGTGGTTGAGTTATTGCAAAATGCGCTTCAAAAAGGACGTGCAGAAATCAGCAAAAGGCTTATTGAAAAACCTTCCGCTGGCAATGAAACAGCTGCATCACAAGCCTTTCTGGTCGATCAATTAGTACGGCTTATCTATGATTATGTGACGCAACATCGATATCGCAACAGTAACCCCTCAGCGTCAGAGCGTCTATCCGTTCATGCCGTTGGCGGATATGGACGCGGTGAAATGGCCCCGCATAGCGATGTCGACATCGCTTTTGTTACTCCAAATAAGGCCGCAAGCTGGACCGAACAGGTGGTCGAAGCCATGCTTTATATATTATGGGACCTAGGCCTAAAAATTGGACAAAGTAGCCGATCATGTGATGAAACCATAAAAATGGCAAAAGAAGATTTGACCATAAAAACCTCTGCCTTAGAATCGCGCTTTATATGGGGTGATCGTGATGTATATCGCAATATTCGCGAACGATTTTGGGCCGAAGTTGTGGGCAATACTACCGCTAATTTCATTAGCGAAAAAATGGAAGAGCGTGATAAACGCCACCAACAAATGGGCGATAGCCGTTATGTCGTTGAACCCAACGTGAAAGAAGGCAAAGGGGGCTTACGCGATTTACATGCGCTATTTTGGATCGGCAAATATGCACACCGCGTAAAAACTGCTTCTGAATTAGTTGATGTTGGTTTGTTCACTAAAGCGGAATATCGCAAATTTTATCGCGCTGAAAATTTCCTATGGGCAGTGCGCTGTCATATGCATGATATAGCTGGCCGTGCTGAGGATCGCTTAACCTTTGATTTGCAGCGCGAGGTTGCACAGCGCATGAACTTTGCGGACCGCGCAGGCCAATCTTCTGTTGAACGATTTATGCAATTTTATTTCCTCAATGCCAAAACCGTTGGCGATTTAACAGGATTCTTCTTAGCGCATGTCGATGAAACCATGGCACAAAAAGGCAGACGATTTCTACCTTCTATTACCCGCAGACCGCGCAAATTAAATGGTTTTAAATTAGACCGTGGTCGCCTTACGCTACCCGATGAAAATTTCTTTGTTGAAGACCCCATTCGCATGATTGAAATTTTCTATCTCGCAGGACGGTATAGCTTAGAGATTCATCCATTAGCTTTCCGCGCCGCGCGCCGTAACGCGAAATTAATCGACAATAATATTCGTAAAGACCCGAACGCAAATGCATTATTTTTGAAAATCTTAACCTCTAAAAATAACCCTGAGACGGTTCTACGTTGGATGAACGAAGCTACAATATTTGGTCGTTTCGTACCCGATTTTGGCCGTGTGGTAGCGCAAATGCAATTTGATATGTATCATCACTACACTGTTGATGAGCATACGATTAGGGCAATTGGCCTATTATCCGATATTGAAAAAGGCGAAAAATCGGACGACCATCCGCTTGCCACAGCTATCACCAAGAGAATCGTTAGCCGTAACGTGCTCTATGTCGCAACCTTACTGCATGATATCGCCAAAGGGCGCGGCGGCGATCACAGCATATTAGGCGCTGAGGTAGCGCTAGAATTATGTCCACGTTTTGGTTTGAGTGAATCTGAAACACAGCTCGTAGCATGGCTCGTTCGGCATCATCTATTATTGTCCGCTACAGCCTTCAAACGTGACTTATCAGACTATCAAACCATATTGCAATTTTCACAAACGGTAAAATCAATTGAGCGTCTGCGCTTATTATTGGTATTGACCGTTGTTGATATTCGCGCCGTTGGACCTGGCATATGGAATAGCTGGAAACGACAATTGCTCACCGATTGTTTCGAGGCAAGCGAGGAAATATTGCGCCTTGGCTATAAGCATAAAGGGCGCAATGAACGTATAATGACCACCAGAGAAAAAGCACGTAAATTATGTGAATTGCCCGATGTAGATTTTGATAAAATTGCTGCCAAATTACGCGACTCCTATTGGGTTGCTGAACCAGAAGATATTATTGCACGAAATATTAAACTCATCCATAATAGCAAAAGTGATTTAACCATTGATATCATTTATTATCCTGATCGAGGTGCAACATTAGCATCCATATATGCAGCCGATCATCCAGGGCTATTCTATCGCGCTGCTGGCGCCATACATTTGGCCGGAGGGAATATCATTGATGCACGTATTCATACCGACAGAAATGGTATGGCGATTGATAATTTTTTAATTCAAGATCCCTTCATGAAACCCTTTAAAGATGAAGGTCAATTTGAAAGATTGCATAAAAGCATTACCGATGCACTATCGAATAAAAATAAACTTAACATCAAATTGGATGCCAAACCACTAGCGCTTCAGCGCGCTGCTTCCTTCGATATTGCTCCATCTATTTTCTTTGATGATGCTGCATCCAACCGATTTACCGTCGTCGAAGTCAATGCACGTGATAGACCCGCTCTATTAAATAATCTTGCTTACGCCTTATTCCAATCGAAGACCATGGTGCATAGTGCGCATATTGCGACCTATGGTGAGCGGGCCGTTGATACTTTTTATCTCACCGATTTATTGGGTGCTAAAATTACCAGCAAACAGAGGCTAGCAACGCTTGAAAAGAAATTATTAGCCGCTGCCAGCGTCGAAAAAGAAGTGCAACAGGTCGCTTAAATTTTCTCAAAAACACCACAGGCGACGCGCGGACCAGCATTACCCGCTGGGTCAGATGATAAATCATCGGCATCCGCATGGATGACTATCGCTCCGCCATCTTCATCGGTTAATGTATCCGCAGCGCCCGAGGCTATATCTCCCAGCGCCAATTGCACAAGACTCGCGTTCCCATTATTGTCTGCATCCAAATTTGGTAAATCGCCCGCATGAAAGCCATTGGGGTTTTCTATTCCATGTTCAGCATCCGTTGGATTCCAATGGCCTCCAGCAGATTTAAAATCTGGAGCTTCGCATGCACCAATAGTATGAATGTGAAAACCATGACTACCAGGGGCAATACTGCTAACGGTTAGGTCCAGAAATAAACTATCATTGCTATTACTAAGCAATGCCTCACCAATACTCTCACCATCGCTATTTTTTATATCGGCACGCAGCATATCAAAACTATCGGATTGCTCTGCTTCTGATGCAGGTGCATTTTCCTGAGAATTACAGGCTGACAACATCAGTAGAGAGCTTAATAAATAATATTTTTTCATAAAGGTAGTTTATACTTAGTGGCTTAATTTTGCAAATATGGATTTTATTGATATTTCAAACTGTTAATCAATGGAGGTCTGCGGCCTCCACTATGATTCGGTTGAACAGTGTTCAAGGCTTCTATTTCTTGTTCCATATATCCTAGCCTTTTTTTCCATTTATTATGCGTTCTATAGGCAAATGATAGCGGCCCTTTTCTTTTTCGCAATCGCTCAATCATGCTTGGACCTGCTTCAACATCAAAACCAGCATTTGCCATCAACCAAATCGCCAAGCGATCGGCTTGCTCTTCAGTTACCCTAATACGCTTATTCTTGCCCAGTCCTGTCAGTGGGCCTTTACCCGCTTTGCCATCGGCAATCATCATACGGTGCTTCAATATATTATGCGCCAATTCATGAGCAATGACGGCTGCATATTCATCATCATCGTCCAAGAATTTGGAAAGACCAAGCGTGATACGCACATACTGTCCATTCGCCCCTGCATCGATTTTTGAAAGTACATCAAGGGTATAATGGGTCGCACAGCTATTGTGTAATGCAAATGGTAATTTCAATATTTTGTCATCGCGTTTCACTATGATATATTGATCTTTACTATGCGCAAAGTCCAATAATGTCTTATTAATATCATCTATCACATCTGCTAAGCGCTGATAATGATTAAACCTAGTGATAGATCCTTTAGAATCGCCTATATGCTCATAATATTGCGTTTTAATGTTTAAATTTTCTGATTCCAATCCAATATAACCATCTCCCTCTTGCACTCCTGCTCTATCCGCTGGGCCGCCTTTTACCAATGTTAGAACGGATATAGGCACTGGAAAGTGGAACGCTTTAATAACATTTGCATCGTTGGGATATTGGGCAATATCATGCAAAACCCATCCCATATTGGGCAATGTCTCTGGGCAATATTCGGCATTAGCTTTGGAGAGACGATAGCCGATTTGCGCCAATCGCGCATCATGCTCTGCTATATCACGATAGGCTGCTACGGCATTATTGTCATCGGCTCTATCCTGCGCTCGGAGAACAGAGGAAAGCACAAAAAATATTACCCAAAATAATATTAAATATCTGTACATATCACTCTCTTACCGCCGCTCGTTTTAACCTATCATTTATAGCTACGCCAATGCCAATATTAGGAATAGCGCTTATTGCAATTTTAGAGGCCGACGCAGCTTCGGCAATATGCAGCGCTTCAAACAAATAGGCAGCAGCTTGCGTTAAATCGCCCTTTGATGAAAGATTATAATCGCATTTCACATCTCCCATAGCGATATAAAATTCATCCGTTTCAGGCATCTCTACATTAAGCCGCAGCGGTTTTTTTGGGGCATAGTGGCTCAATAATTGTCCAGGGGATTCGATTTTAGCATCGCTATCATTGGGCAATTCTATTGCGCCCAAACAGGTTTCAACCATATCGGCTGTAATTGGCCCTGGCCTTAGAATCTGCCATCCATGATCGCGCAAAGCGATAATAGTGGATTCCACGCCTTGATCACAGGTGCCGCCGTCTAATATCGGCGGCGCGTCATTACCAAAGCTGCGGTGTACATGCTGCGCCGATGTCGCGCTTAATTGGCCGCTGCGATTGGCCGAAGGAGCCGCCAAATTCAGACCCGTTCGTTCTAATACAGCCCGCATCACCCGATGCGCAGGACAGCGCACCGCGAGTGTAGGCAAGCCTGCACTAACAATCGAGGCGACACCATTATCAGGCTTTGCTTGCATTACCATCGTAAGCGCCCCCGGCCAAAATAGATCGGCCAATTTCTGCGCCCTATCATCCCATTGCACCAATTTTTGAGCCGCTACTATATCCGCAACATGGATAATCAGCGGGTTAAAACTCGGCCGTCCTTTGGCCGCATAAATTTTGGCTACGGCATCACCATTGGCCGAATCAGCGGCTAGCCCATATACGGTTTCTGTGGGAATAGCGGCAATGTCACCCGCCAATAATAGACCACAAATATCATCAAAACCCGCAAGTGCAGTAACGGATTTTATTTCTAATTTAGATCGCTTTATATCAGGCATAAATAAGGCTATAGCCTTCCATCAATATTATACGCAATTGTTTTACACCTAAACCGCTAGAGGTATATCTATGTTTTCTGCACCGACCAAAGACCAACTTTTTACGCTCAAACATATTAATAATATGCATGAAATAGCGCAACATGAACGCTATACAGATGCCAGCGAAGATTTGATCCAAGCCATTGTCGAAGGCATAGGCGAATTTGCTGCAGGCGAATTTGAACCCCTCTACCGCATTGGTGATACGGTTGGTGCTACATTGGTTGATGGCAGCGTTATCATGCCCAAAGGCTATAAAGAGGCCTATCAAAATTTTGTCGAAGCAGGCTGGGGCAGTATCAATGCACCCAGCGAATTTGGCGGGCAAGACTTGCCCTTTTCGCTCGCGACCGCAGTACTCGACAGCTTAGGGGCCGCCAATATGGCCTTTACCCTCTGTCCTATTCTTTCGGTCGGCGCGATTGAATCGCTGCACAGCCATGGCAGCAAAGAACAGCAAGAAAAATATCTGCCCAAATTATCCAGCGGTGAATGGACGGGTACCATGAACCTTACCGAACCGCAAGCAGGATCAGACGTGGGCGCGCTAAAATCAACCGCCACACCGCGCGGCGATGGCACCTATCAAATTAAGGGTCAAAAAATCTATATCAGCTTTGGCGACCATGATATGACCGACAATATTATTCATTTGGTATTGGCCCGTACCCCCGACGCACCAGCGGGAACGCGCGGTATATCATTATTTCTTGTTCCCAAATATCAGGTCAATGATGATGGAAGTTTGGGGGCGCAAAATGATGTGAAAACCGTTTCTATTGAACATAAAATGGGCATCAACGCGTCGCCCACATGTGTGCTGCAATATGGCGAAGAGAGCGATTGTATTGGCGAGCTTATTGGTCCTGAATTTGGCGGGATGCGCGCTATGTTCACGATGATGAATAATGCGCGGCTTAATGTCGGCTTACAAGGTGTTCAAATTGCCGAAGCCGCCACGCAAAAAGCCATTTATTTCGCAAAAGAACGCGTGCAGTCGGCCCGCGCTGGTGGAGCGCATAAAGATTCTGTTGCCATCATAGAACATCCCGATGTAAGGCGTATGATTTTGCGCATGAAGGCTAGCACACAGGCGGTGCGTGCCTTGCTATATTATGCCGCAGCGCAGGTAGATCGCGCTAACCTTGGGATTGAAGGCGCACGCGAAATGGTAGATTTACTCACCCCGCTAGCCAAAGGATATGGTACCGACATTGGCAGCGAAGTCGCTAGCCTTGGTATTCAAATCCATGGCGGTATGGGTTATATTGAGGAAACAGGCGCTGCGCAATATTATCGCGATATTCGTATTGCCGCCATATATGAAGGCACCAATGGCATCCAAGCCGCTGACCTTGTGGGTCGTAAATTGGGTATGGCGGGCGGCGATGTCATTCGCAATCATATCAGCCGCATTATCAATGAGAGCAAAGATGAAAAGAACCTCTTAGAACTTGCATTAGCATGTCAGAATATCACCGAATATTTCATCAAAGATGCATCTGTGGATGATCGCCTATCGGGCAGCTATCCCTATATGACGATGA